>NZ_JRNG01000009.1:0-41606 GCF_000759055.1 Corynebacterium tuscaniense DNF00037
TGCTGGCTATGCCTTCACAACACGCGAACGTGGACACCGTGAAGGAGATCCGCGCCTCGAATATCAATACGGATGAATGCACGATCAGTTCCGTTGCTATGTACCGCGAAGATGTCGAAGACCTCGAAGCCCTTGGCCTTAATGTAGTTGTGCATCTTCAGGATGGTGCTGGCGAGTCCCTGGCGGAGCGCACCTTTATTGAGAACAGACGAAGTCAGTTGCGTGCCGAATCTGCTGGGCCGCCGACAGACAATTCCGCGTCAACTACCCCCAATTAGCCACCAGCTATGCCAGTAGTTACCAGTTCCACTATTATGTTGCACTGGAATCTTATATCTGGCTGGAACTGTGCTGGCAAAACCGTGGATGTTCCATGCTGACCACGGGGGTCAGGCCCAGTGAACAGCTAGATCCACTACCACTTCCCTTTGTGGTCCCCAACGCTAGGAGTTCATATATGCGTATCCCCCGCGATACAACGTTCCGCTTCAACCGTGTCATGTTCATCGCGGTTGCCGCTGGCCTCGCTGTCTCTGGTGTCCAGGTGCTTGACACCGCGTCTCCGCTTGGTGCGCCGGCGGCTATTGCTCAGAGCAATACAAATATCCCGGCTGATGCGGTCGTAGTTGAAGGCATCTTTGACAAGGACGGCAACAAGATCACCGCGGATTATGACGCATTGGCTAACGGCAATGTTGAACTGCAGGCGGGCTGGAAGATCCGTTTGAATGTCGATATGGCAAAGGTGTCCAAGGGTTCCACAATCGAGGTCTTCTTCGGTGCTGCTAAAGAAGAACACTCTGGCGGTGGTGTCTCCGTGGGCACTGCAGACGCGACGTTTGGCATTCCCGGAAGTTCGAATAAAGTCCTTCAAGTTAAGAACACGAATGCTCGGTTCGGCGGCGGCAAAATTGCTAACGGCATTTCCATCACGGGCTTGGATAACGCCGACGACGTATCGGGCATCGTCCCAGTCAGTGTCCCCATTTCCGTACACGGGTCCTTTTACGGTACTGGTGATGGTTTAGAGTCAGGCCCGACTGGTAGTTCCCGTGTCCTTGAGGGCCAGCCAGTGAAGTACTGGACGCGACTGACTGACGGCACCGTGAGCTCCGCCGATACAACTCCATTCGGGTTCAGCGTCACATACAAGCAAATTGTCAGTGGCCAGAATGAGAACGACAAAAAGTACCAATCCTGGACCGATGCTTTTGTTGATCCCAATGGCTTTGACGTGCATCTTGGAATGCACGCCATTACCCCCGTCAACCCTCCAAACGGTACCGCTGCGGTGACTTACGTTCCCAAGAACGACGGTAACAATGGCGACGAACCGTGGAAGATGACCGATAAGGATTCCTGGGAACCGAAGATCACCGGGGTCACGTTGATCACTGGTTCTGGTCAACCGCCACTCACTCAGGAGCAGAAGGATGCGGTTAAGCTTGATGTAACTCCCGTAGACGGTGGATTCCGCGTGACGGTTTCGAATATTCCGCAGGATGCCCGGGTGAGCTACGATATCAAGAAGATTGGCCTCGTACCTGCAGCCAAGTCAACGAACTACCGCTTGGCGCCAACTGATTTTGACCCGCAGATAGGTACCTCAGCTGGGTTTGCATCAGCGAACTCTGCAGCAAAGGTCAGTGGCATTGATGGATCCGTCGATGCCACTCGTGAGCCAACAGCAAAGGTCCTCATTAACGGAAAAGAGTGGACGAAGGACAACCCATACAAGGCTAAGCCTGGCGAGGAAATCGAGTTAACCATGAAGCTCGGTTTGGGTGGTAACGCGCGTATTACCCACCCGAAGGTGACGGATGCAGCCGGCAACGTTGTGGCCGAAGACGAGAAGATCTCCTTCTTGCCCGGTGAAGAAAAAGAGATCACATTCAAGTACACCCCTACGAAGGAGGACAGCGAGCTCAAGTTCACCGTCACCTACGAGACGGATGAGTCGGCTGAAGCATCCACGTGGGTTGAACAAAGCGGCTGCGACTGCACTGTTGAGTACCAAGGTGAAGAAAAGCCCGTCCGAGATGTCATCGACGACCTGAATAAGCGCCTTGAAGACGCTGAAAAGGAAGCGGAGGACCTCAAGGGCAAGAACAAGGAGCTTGAGGACAAGAATAAAGAGCTCGATGGTCGCATCAAGGACGCGGAGGATGCCATCAAGGAGGCTGAAGACGCGATCAAGGATGCGCAGGACAAGAATAAGGAGCTCGAGGATCGCATCAAGGACGCTGACAAAGCCATCACGGACCTTGAGAACACCAATAAGGATCTGAACGACAGGCTCAGTGAGCTGGAAGGTCGCTTGAATTCGGGGTTGGGTCGCTGCATCGGCACCGTTGGTGGGACGCTGCTGTTCCTGCTTCCTGCAGTTGCGCTTGTGTCGCAACTTGTCGGCGGATCGAAGAACGTTGCCATCGACCAGTTCATTGCAGAGACCCAGAAGCAGATGGGTATCTGGAACCCGCATTTGGCAAAGGCTGTCGACGACAACCGTCAGGCGATTGCGGCTGCCTTCGGTGGACTAACCCTGCTCACTTTGGCTCTGATCCCAGGTGTGTGCGGTGAGAAGTCTTTGGGTAAGGCCGCCACGGAGGAACTGTCCTCTAACAAGGGAAATGGGTCATCTGAAACGGAGTAATTCTCGGTTTTCATCCCCCGGTGTTTAATTGCGCCGGGGGATGCGGAAGAAGTCGAGTATCGTCTTTGTAGCAAAGTTCTTGCTTGTTAGTGCGCCCGGCCCGATGTCGATAAGACCGCCGGGCCACACGTGTCTGCTGCCCTCGAGGCGGTAGTGCTCCAGTGGCGCATCGCAGTGTTGCCAGGTGAGTTTTTGTCCTGGGCGCTCAAAGGGGGCAGAGATGGGTTGAGCATCGCAGTGGTTCCGTTTTTCTGCTTCAGCAAGTACACGCGGTATTGGCTCATAGGGGGTGTGGTACCGCCAGCCGCCCTCATAGTCGATGACAGGGTCATCTGTGCCGTGGAAATCAATCTGTTTCATGGGTATCGGCGCACAGCCCTCAAAAACCGTCTCGTAATAGGCGGCAGACACTGAAGCTATTCCGGTGAGATGGTGTGGGCGATGGCATGCCGCGTACGCCACAAAACCACCGCCGTTGGAGTGACCGGCGGCAAACACGCGCGAGGGATTAACCGGGAAATCACGCAACATTTGCTCGCGCACGGCGTCGAAAAATGCCAGGTCCTCCTCCCCCGTTGTCGTTGCATAGGGCGCGGGAGCCCAGGCGGTATCTACACCCTGCATATACACCACAACGGCGTGGGCGGAATCAAAATCCGTGGTGGCACGCATCTGATCCATGGTCATGCGGTAGCCGTGGAACACCAAGATGAGCGGCAACCCTTCGAGCGCGTAAACGTCCGTCGGTGTGGAGACGAGATACTCGCGTTCATGCCCACCAATCTGCATTGTGCGACGATGTGTCGTGGTGGGGCCGTTAGCCAAGGGGCGGTATGCCGGAGGTTCGCTGAAGACTTCCACCACCTTGTCTTCAACCGTCTGTGTAACCGGCAGCAAGCCACATGCGCCCGTATGAAAGCTGCTCAACAGCACCACAGCAGCAGCTACTGCTGGGCGGAAAGCGGTTTTCAGATGGGCGTTTTTCACTCAATCTAACCTACGCTACTCACCCAAAAGTTCGCTCCATGCCCCGGCACCAGCTACATTCCTCCTCATGAGTTTCCGCCCGGAGTCACGTCGCTTCATTCCAAGCAAGAAGAATGCGCCCGGCTTCAGCGACGCAACAGCACGCGCGCGTACGGCGGATGCGTTCCAATCAGGGGCATCGCTTTATGATGACGTCCGGCCCTCATACCCATCCGCCGTCATCAACCTCGTCGATTCCGCACACACCGTCATTGATGTTGGTGCCGGGACGGGTAAACTCTCGGCTGATTTACTCAGTGCTGAACGGACGGTGTTTGCCGTGGACCCGTCCGCCGGCATGCTCACCGTGTTGAAGCAGCGCCACCCAGAGGTGTTCACCTGGCGCGCCACGGCTGAGGCAACTGCAGTGAAAGACCACTCCGTGGACGCGTACGTTAGTGCGCAGACCTGGCATTGGGTGGATACCGGCGTAGCCAGCGCTGAGGCCGACCGCGTTGTGGTGCCAGGAGGCAAACTCATGTTGTGTTGGAACACGCTGGATGTTGCCCACCCGTGGGTACTGCGGTATTCACGTATTTCCCATTCCGGAGATGTACACCGAGAAGGCTTCTACCCAGAGGTGCACCCCCCGTGGATTCTGGCTGAGGAACTCCGCTTGCGTTGGTACCAGGAGGCGACCATCACGGATTTAATCGCGCTGGCGAAGACGCGGTCTTACTGGTTGCGTGCATCAGACACGACACGATCAAAAGTGGAGTCGAATCTGCAGTGGTATCTCTATGAACGCCTGGGGTTTGAAGATGATGATGTGATTCCTCTGCCCTATCGCACAGACGCGTTTGTGTATGAGCGCGTCTAGTCCGTATCCCACGAGACACTGAAGAAATCGAGAATAGTCTCAGTCACGTCTATACCCCTGCTGGGTGCCCAGATACCTGCCGGCCATTCATGCCCCATGCCTTCGACGGGAATGTGTACGGTCCGTGCCGCACCACCGTTGCGTTGCGCAAAGGCAGCCGTAACGTCCCGCGCTGGTTGGATCACTCCCCCGCCACCGCGATTCTCACCGGCATACGGCACAACGTCATCCCATGTGCCGTGGATGTTCAGGTAGTCGATGGGAGCGCCCGCTGTCAGTTCACCCGGTGTCGTCCGGATGGCGCCAGCAACGGTAGCGGCTCCGGCGTACTTTTCTGGATTGTTCGTAGCTAGAACGGCAACGAGTCCCCCACCATTGGAAAATCCGGCGAGGTACACGCGATGCGGATCAATCGGATAGGCCGTACTGATGTCAGCGATGATCGCTTCAATCAGTGCGGTGTCTTGTTCAACTGTGGTGATGGCATAAGGTGCAGGACTCCATGCCAGACCCCGGCCCGTGGGGGTGACCACCACGGCGTTGGCCACGCCAAGGTTGGTGCCAACGAGGAAGTCGTAGCCGTTATCTCCCCTGCCGTGGATTCCCACGATGAGTGGCAATAACTCGCCTTCTTCTATCTGTGGCACAGAGCAGTGATAGCAAAACTCGAGTGGTCCGCCATTGGGTGAGTCAACGGTAACGGTGCGGGCTCTGCGAGGGTGTGGCACGGTCAGTAGCTCTTAGCGTCGCTTCGGGTTGCGTTCACGCACGCGCACTGCGAAACGGACGGGAGTGCCGTGGTAGCCAAATTGTTCACGGAACTTACGCTCCAAGTAACGGCGGTAGCCACCATCCAAGAAACCTGTGGTGAAGAGAACAATGGTTGGCGGACGAGTACCCACCATCGTGGCAAAAAGCACCTTAGGAAGGCGGTTGTTTTTCATCGGCGGTGGGTTGGCAGCAATCGCTTCACGCAGCCAGTTGTTCAGCCGACCAGTGGAGATACGGCGATCCCAGTTCTCTAGAGCCGTGATCATCTCCTGCTCCAGGCGGTGAAGGCCACGCCCGGTTTCGGCGGAGATATTGATTTTGGACACCCAGGGCAACTGGCTTAGCTGCATGTCGAACTCACGGTCAAAGTAATACCTGCGGTCCTCATCCATGAGGTCCCATTTGTTGAAAGCAATGACCATGGCCTTGCCCGCATCTAACACCATGGAGATGACGCGTTGGTCTTGTTCGGTGATCTCCTGCGATGCGTCGATAAGCACGACGCATACTTCAGCCGCATCGATCGTGCCACGTGTACGCAAAGAGGCGTAATACTCGTGGCCAGTCGCGTTCTTGACCTTCTTACGCAGGCCGGCCGTGTCAATGAAGCGCCATAGCTTTTGGTCCAGCTGGATGAGCTCATCCACCGGGTCAACAGTCGTGCCAGCGACATTATCCACAACAGCACGATCGGACTTGGACAGCTTGTTCAGCAGCGAGGACTTGCCCACGTTCGGCTTACCCACCAGCGTCACGCGGCGCGGGCCCTCGGTGATGGAGTTGGCGGACTTGGGCACCTCTGGGAAGAGGCGAATGATCTCATCCAGAACATCCGCACCACCACGGCCATGCAATGCTGAGACAGGCCACGGGTCACCCAGGCCAAGGGAGTAGAACTCCGCGACATCCGCCCACTGGGACTCGGACTCAAACTTGTTAGCCACCAGGATGATCGGTACTTCGGAGCGCTGCAGGTTACGCGCCATCGCGGCATCAGATTCCGTCACACCAACGTGGGAGTCCACAACCATGAGGATGATGTCCGCATCGTGCATTGCTGCTTCAGACTGGTGGGCGATGGACGCGTGAATGCCTTTCGCATCCGGGTCCCATCCACCGGTGTCCTGCACCCAAAAGCGACGGCCTGCCCAGTCCGCCAGGTAGCTAACGCGGTCACGGGTGACGCCAGGGTGGTCCTCCACCACGGCCTCACGACGGCCCAAGAAACGGTTCACCAATGAAGATTTACCCACGTTTGGGCGACCGACAATCGCAACCGTGGGCAGCGCTTCCTCCAGGTGCCCATCGGCGTTGATACGCTGGATGCCGAAGGCTGCCTCGACCTCGGCCCAGTCTTCCTCCGACATATCGTCATGCAGTTCGGCTGCACCAGCATCGTCGCCGTAATCAGCGGGGCCGAACCCCGAGTCGTCGAAAAGCTGCTCAGCTTCCTCCCCGTACTCGGAGATGAAGTATTCCTCACCCTCATAATCCGCGGGGTTGAACTCGGTGTACTGGAACTGTGTGGGCGCATCATCTGAATACTCGTTGTTACTGCGCTGGTCAGCCATCATGCACTCCTTTCAATCAACGCGATAAGGGTAGCCAGGACTTCATCCTTGCTCATCTGGGAAGTATCAATGATCTCCGCGTCCTCAGCAGGACGCAGTGGACTTGTCTCACGTGAGGAATCCAGCTCATCGCGACGAATGACGTCCGCGAGCACCGTGTCAAAATCGACTTCCCGGCCTGCAGCGACATCTTGGTCGTAGCGGCGCTGCGCACGGACCTCCGGTGAGGCGGTGAGGTAGGCCTTCGCCGGGGCGTCTACAAGTACAACGGTGCCGATATCGCGGCCCTCCACGATGGCGCGATGCGCATCGCGTGCGAGCTTGCGTTGCAATTCCACGAGGTTCACGCGCACGTCCGGAATGGCTGAGACGGCAGAAACATTCTGCGTGACGTCGCGTTCACGGATCTCACGCGAGACATCCTCACCCGCGAGGATCACCTCGGTGGAATCCGGATCATCGGAAACCTCAAGCGGAAGATTGCGGGTCACGTCAATGACCGCAGCGGTATCAGCAGGATCCACGCCAGCACGCAGCACAGCCAAGGTGGCCACACGGTACATTGCTCCTGTGTCCACATACTTAGCGCTGAGCAGTTTAGCCAGCGCACGGCACGTTGTTGATTTGCCGGTCCCTGAAGGCCCATCGACAGCGAGGATCAAGCCGCCATCGGGCATGTTTGTCAAACTCTCAGTGCTAGCCATTTACATCTCCACTGCCTTATACAGGGCCGTCAGCTCCGAATCATTGAGCGCGCGCATCGCGCCCGGCTTCAGCTCACCCAGCTGCACCGTGTGCACCTTGGTGCGGACGAGACGTTGGACTGGGTAACCGGCCGTTTTGAGCATGCGGCGCACAATGTGCTTGCGGCCCTCATGAATCTCCAGGCGGATGAGCGATTGTCCCTGGTGTGTATCCACAATCTGCGCGTAGTCAGCCTTGGCTACACCGTCATCGAGCTCGATACCGTCCTTCAGCTCGCGTACCAGCGCCGGCTTCGCTTCACCGAGCACAGTGGCCAGGTACGTCTTGGACACACCGTAACGCGGGTGCATGAGGCGATTAGCCAATTCACCATCGTTGGTGAGGATGAGCAGGCCCTCCGTGTCCGCATCCAGGCGCCCCACGTGGAAGAGGCGATTGCCGGCTACAACACGGTCTGCCACAACATCGCCCACGCACGGGCGGCCGAATTCATCTTCCATCGTGGTGTGCATCCCGCGTGGCTTATTCAGTGCGAAATACTGGTGTTCCTCATTCACATTCACACGTACACCGTCAACGCGGATGATGTCCACGTTCGGGTCCACCCGCACGCCTTGCTGGCGAATGATCTTGCCGTTGACCTCAACGCGGCCCTCATCGATCATCACCTCACAGTTCCGACGCGATGCCACGCCGGCCTGCGCCAGGACCTTCTGCAAGCGCACGCCTTCTGCTTGTCGACGTTTCCTGCCCGCCCCCCAGTGATTCTCCTGGTTACCTGGGCCACCCAGTTCGATGGACTTGCCCTCCGGGGCAACGGGATCTTCACGATGGTCCCACCAATTGTCAGCGAGCGGGTGTGGTTCTTCTGCGGATTTCCCAGCGGCCGCGCGTCGCTCGCTCAAGCTAACGTTCTGGTGCTTGGCGGGCTTTGCGTTTGAGAGCAAGAACTTTTGGTCCTTGCCCCGTTCAGGTTGATTCTTGTGGCCTTTATTAGGCCCCTTATCCGGTGAGCCTTCTCGGCGAGCGGTAGGTTTCATAGTCCCCGAACCTACCAGGCATCTTCTATGGAATCGATTTCCGGAAGCAGCGGAGCTAAGTCCGGCAGCTTGTCCAAAGAGTCAATGCCTAATTGCTCCAAGAACAGTTCAGTAGTGACGTAGCGGTGAGCGCCAGACGATTCATCAGGTTCCACTTCCGCAATAAGCCCTCGCAGGGTCAACGTGCGCATGACACCATCGACGTTCACTCCGCGGACACCCGCTACTTGGGCTCGGGTGACCGGTTGCCGGTACGCAACCACCGCCAGTGTCTCCATCGCGGCGCGACTGAGTCTGGTTTGGGTGCCATCCACCAGGAATGCCTCTACAGCATCTGCATTCTCTGGCCGGGTGTACAGCCGCCAACTTTCGGCGGTTTCACGCAAGTCCATCCCGGAACCGCGGTGATTCAGTTCCTCTGCCCACTCTTTCAAGACTGAGGCAATATCTTCTGGGGCAGCATGCAAAGCACCAGCGAGATCCGCAACGGTGGCGGGTGTATCGATCACCAGCATGATGGATTCAATCTGCGAGCGCAGCTGCGACACCATGGGCTGGTCTGAATAACTCTCCATCGTCCCTACTCCCAGTTCTGTGCGGCCACCACCGCGGGATCAACATTTTTACCGGTCCACGCGATGTCCAGTTGTCCAAGGGCTTCATCCTGTTGCGCATCAATCGCATGAGCTTTATATAGCTCCAAGACCGCCAAAAACCTACCAACAATTTCCATTGTTTTGGTGCAGTCACGTGTCAGTGCGGTGAAGGTCAGCCAATGATCCGGGCCGGCGAGTTTCAACGTGTCCAAGATTTTGCCGGCCTGCTCCGGCACAGATACTGCTTGGGCATGCACGTGGTCAGTACGCACCGTTTCTGGTGGCTTAGGACGAAAAACAGATGCCGCTAACTCGGCAAAACTGCCCGCTGAATGCCCCAAATCCACTGGTGGAATGAGGTCCAGGAACTGTTCCTCTATTCCCACCGCACGGGGGTAGCGCCGCCGCGCATTCGCCTGCCATTCCTCAAAACGGTCGGCCACCTGTTGGTAGGCCCGGTACTGCAACAAGCGGGCGAACAGGAGGTCACGGGATGACAGGAGCTCCAGATCTTCCTCTTCGTCCTCACCGCTGCGTGGCAAGAGCCGCTGTGTTTTCAGCGCTAACAGCGTTGCTGCCGTGACCAGAAACTCAGTGACTTCATCTAACTGTGCCGTCTCCCCCAACAAACGCACGTATTCGATGAACTCATCAGTGACTTCAGCCAGAGCAATTTCGGTGATGTCGAGCTTCCTGGCACCAATGAGATTCAGCAGCAAGTCATAAGGGCCCTCAAAGTTGTTAAGGACAATGGTGAAACCAGTAATCTCTGGCTGATAGCCCTCATGACCATCCACCGGTTGATTTGTGTGCGTTGTTGTCATGCCCGATCAACGGCTCCCTTACTAGTGCTGGGACGCGCGCTCGATGACCTCTAGCGCCAGACGCCGGTATTGTTCCGCACCCGGGGAGTTAGGCGCCCACGTAATAATTGGTTCACCGGCAACTGAGGTTTCCGGAAAGCGAACGGTACGGGTAATCACTGTGTCAAAGACACGGTCGCCGAAGACCTCTACTACACGTTCCATGACTTCACGAGCATGCGTGGTACGGCGGTCAAACATGGTGACCAGGATGCCTACGATGTCCAAGTCAAAATTGATACGGTCACGGACTTTCTCCACGGTATCCGCCAGTAGAGCCAACCCACGCAGGGAGAAGTACTCGCACTCCATCGGGATGATGACGCCTTGGGAACACGCAAGCGCATTCACGGTTAGCAAACCTAACGACGGCTGGCAGTCAATGATGATGAAGTCATACTCCCCGCGCACCGGGCGCAGTGCACGGCCGAGGGTTTGTTCACGGCCAACCTCATTAACCAACTGGATTTCAGCCGCTGACAGATCGATATTGGCCGGCACGAGATCGAGGCCAGGCACATTCGTGTGCTTAATAGCGGAGTGGATTGTGGAGGTATTGTCCAACATCAAGTCATATACCGTGACTTGATCCTCATCTTGAGTGACTCCAAGACCAGCGGACAAAGCGCCTTGCGGGTCCAGGTCAACCAGTAGAACCTTTCGGCCCTGCTCCGCAAGGCAGGCACCGAGATTGATGGATGAGGTGGTCTTACCCACTCCACCTTTTTGGTTGACCATAGAAATGATCGTGGCCGGGCCATGCTTCTCCAGTGGCTCCGGCTGAGGGAGATCGCGCAGTGGGCGTCCAGTCAGTCCGACTGCCGCCTGCTCCGCATCGAAGAGTCCTTCGTCTGCCACGGTCCCGCCCTTCATCATCAGGTCGACCAAAACATTACTGTCCGTCATCTTACACAGGTGTTATTTACCGCGTAATGCGTCTGTTCGCCGTGTTTTCGGAGTGGTTTAGGAACGCGGGTGCGCGGTGCGCCAGACTTCACGCAAGTTCTCTGGAGTGACATGAGTATAGATCTGCGTTGTTGTCACACTGGCGTGACCGAGTAGCTCCTGGACCGTACGGACGTCTGCCCCACCCTCAAGAAGGTGTGTTGCAAAGGAATGGCGCAGCGTGTGTGGTGAGACTTCCTTTGCAATCCCCGCGCGTGAAGCCGCATCCTTGATAATTGTCCACGTGCTCTGACGTGACAGCGCTCCCCCACGCTTATTCAAAAACAACGCATGAGTTTTGCCCTGCGATAGCGCAGGACGTCCGCGCACCAAGTAGGCATCTAAAACGTGATTCGCTGTGCGCCCCACCGGGATGATGCGTTGCTTATCCCCTTTTCCAGTGACCTTGATGTACCCAGGCATCTGGGAGACATCATCCACAACCAACCCCAGCACCTCCGAAACACGCGCTCCCGTGGCATAAAGAATTTCTAACAACGCTTTGTCCCGCAATTGGATGGGGGTATCGGTCGGGCAATCGTCGAGAAGTTTGCTCACCTCATCAATACTCAAAGTGTCTGGCAGCTTGTCACCTTGTTTCGGCGGAGACACGCGTGCCGCAACGTCCGCAATAACGATGCCTTCAACGGTGGCGAATTTGTGCAGGCCTCTGGCAACAACGAGCGCCCGGTTCGTGGAGGATGCCGCGAGTGGTTTCCGGTGCTCATCGCCGCGGCGCAGATCCGCGACATAGGCCTCGAGATCCGCTGTAGTCACCGATGCGAGGTCCGTTTTGCCGGCGCGCTCGAGCCAACAAACATAGCGCTTAACATCACGACGGTAATTGCTCAGCGTGTTCTCCGAAACACCTCTCTCCACAGCGAGGTGATCAAGCCACAGTTGACCAACAGCCTGTGCTTTCACTACTGTCCGATCTTTTTCATGTCCGGTTGTACGCCTTGGCGCTGACGCCGTTTGGCCATATGCGTGGGTCGCACCTCAAACGGTGTGTCGATGGGCCGGGTTTTGGACTGTCCTGAAAGTACATCTGCCGCAGAGAGAATCCCAGCAACGGCAATCGAGTTCACAATCCGGCCGGACATGACGGCTTCTCGTGCGTCCTCAATGTGCATCCACGTGAAGCCCATATCTGCTTCTTCATCTTCAGCTGGTGGGCGTTCAACCTCACTCAAACGAGTAGCCATGAATACACGTACAGCTTCCTCGGCGAAACCCGGGGAGGTGACCAGGTCAAGCAGGAGTGACCAGTCCTGCGCCTTGAGTCCGGCTTCTTCCACCAGCTCACGTTTCGCTGTGGTCAATTCGCTATCACCCGCAACGTCCAGCAAACCTGCGGGAAGTTCCCACAAACGCCGACCTACGCTATGACGGTATTGCTCCACGAGTGCAATGCGATTTTGACTATCCACAGCGACAACAGCAACAGCCCCGAAATGTTCTACGATCTCGCGGTGAGCGCTGCCACCACCCGGCATGGTCACGGAGTCACGGCGGAGCGCCACAATAGGTGCGTCCACCAGCAGCTCAGAGTTAGTCACACTGAATTCGTGTCGCTGTGATTGTGAGTGGGAAGTCATAACACCAATCTAAGCCCAGCGCGGAGGCACAGTTCGGGCCGGATCCTTTGTTTTATTCAGCTGGCTCAGTGCGCGGACGTTCCGGCGCTGGTGCCTGCGCATTCGAGGCTGCCCCGTAGGCACCGGACTTATCGTTGAGCTGCTCCGCTAGTGCGAGGATGGTGGAGATGCGCCCGGTCTCGGTGTCGACGGAATCCACGGTAGATACTGCAGCACTCGCCTCAGCATTGGAACGAATGAGCTCAATGGAACCATGCGGCGCTGCTGCCCCGCGGCGACCAGAGAGCACAACAGCACCCCCGCGGGAGTCCAACCCCTGGACAAAATCAGCCAGGACTGTGGCGGCAAAGGCTTCCGCATCGTCCTGGGCGCCCTCGCCTTCCTCAACACTCCCGCCGGTTACCACGATGATGCCCTGCGCCGGGGTTATGGTGCCGTCAGCGTATTCGATGAATCCAGCATCACGCAGCGCGTGTAAAACCAAAGCACGGTCTTCAACCGTTGCAATCGGCTCATTTTTCTCTACATCGAACATCAACGCGCTCCCCAGGGACTCACCGGCATGGATGCCTGGTGCCTGATTATCCACTGACAGCTGAGCACCGGCTGGAAGAGTATTCGCGATGATGGAGCGCAGCTCATCGGCTCCGTCTTGAGAGAGGAACTTGTCCGTCAGGAAGATTTCTCCCGCAGCCGTGGCGCCCGCCTGCTGAGCGAGAGCTTCGATGGCCTTCACATCCTCCTCATCTGCGTTCGGGGCACGTACGATGATGTAGGGGCGCTGCTCCAACGTGCTTTCCACGATGCGCGTGGAGTGGCCGGCCAGAAGAGCGTTAGCGGAGTTCGCCTCCGGGTTACCTGGGGCCTCGCCCTCCTGCTCGTTTTTCTCGGCGCCGCCCCCGCTGGTGGAGTCGATGTTGTTAAACGCGTAATCAGAAATCGGTGCTAGGGAGGGAGCAACCACGAGGGTGCCCAGTGCGAGTCCACCCGCAAGCCCCCATGCGAGGCCACTGGCAACCAATCCAGCACTGCCTGTCTTCTTTTTCGACATGTTGTTGCACCCCTTCTAGCGGTTAAAAAGGTTCCGGACGGTCAGGGCGAAGTTGTCCCACGTGTCGGCGAGGTTGTCAACGAACGTGCCGTTACCCATGAAACCGACAATGAGGACCACTGTTGCGATTGCCACGAACAGGCCAAGAATTGCCCAGGCCCATGCCGCACCAGAACCAGAGCTGGTCTTGTACAGGTTCTCAACCACCGTGGATTCCACAATGCGATTCCCCGCTTTGAGGCGAGTGAGCATTGCGGCTGGGGAGGCTGCTAAGTCGTTGGCGAAGATACGGTCCAGATCGACGAGGTCACCGACGGTGACAATTGTTTCAGCGTCGTGGAAGACAGCCAGCAAAATAGCCAAGTCCATAGCCGAATCAGCGGCTGCGGGGAATGTCACCGCGCCAACGCCAAGATCCTGGATGCGCTCAAGCCCAGCGGCGTGCCCGTCCGGGTCTGCCGGTAGGATCACACGTGCGTCGCCACGCAGCGCATCCGTGGAGATATCGGCCGGATCGCCGACGATGAACTCGCAGGCGTAACCCAAATCCAGCAACGTGTCAGCAGCACTACCAACACCGATGATTACGGGACGGTACTCGCGGATGAAGTTTCGTAGATTCCTCACTCGCTCACGCGCATCGGGGGTGGGAGCAACAATGAGGACTTTCTGGCCATCCATGACATCGCCGAGCTCGGGGACTCCGACGCCGTCGACAAGCAGCGGCGATTCGGAATGAATGAACTCGATGCTGTTGCCAAAGTAAGCTTCCATATTGTCAACGAGGGTGCGCTGAGCGGTATCAAAAACTTTGTTCGCGTTGTCGCGACTCAGATACGTCGCCTGCGCGATCACCTTCTTACCCACGATGACATCACCGTTAGGGGCAAGCGTTGCTTTTTTGCCATCACGGAAGTACTCGCGCGTAGCAGCGCCAGCCTCCTCATACAGCGGGATGTTGGCGTCCAGCAAGAGTTGTGGCCCATAGTTAGGAATGTTGCCGGTAGAGAACTTTCCAATGTTCACAACAGCTGCCGGACGCTTCCGAAGCAGCGCCTGCGCCTCACGACGAGTCAAGTCCGGCGCATCCACCACGGCAATATCGCCCGCGTTGAACTTGCGCAGGCCCTTTCCCTGCGGTGTGCAATCGCGCAGGTGTGCATGGATTGAGACATTGGGAAAGCCAACCTTCTGAGGGGTAGGTTCTTTCGTCGCGGAGGCGTTGGAAGTAGAGCTCATAACACGCGATCTTGCTGCATCAACCAGCTTTATTGGTGGAGGCGCGCTGTAAGAACTGCCCTCTTTTTAGAATGAAGCGATCTCAGTCTGGGCTCGCTTCATAAGCTCGGTAGCGTGTGCACGACCCGTCTCAGAATCATCCATGCCGGCGAGCATCCGAGCGAGCTCATCGATCCGGGCATCACCTTCAAGGACGTCTACGCCCGAAGTCACGGATTCATCCCCCACGTTCTTGGACACATGCAGGTGGGTTGTGGCATATGCGGCAACCTGTGGCAGGTGTGTGACCACAATGACCTGGTTGTTTTGCGCTAAGCGGGCTAGGCGTCGCCCAATCTCGACAGCAGCACGGCCACCGACACCGGCATCTACCTCATCAAAAACCAACGTTGCACCACCCTGTTTGCTGGACAGAATGACCTCCAAGGCAAGCATGACGCGAGAAAGCTCACCACCAGATGCACTGGATGCCAAGGGTTGTGGCTCAAGCGCATCATTCGGTGCCAATCGCAACTCAACGCTGTCCGCACCGTTACGGTCGAATTCTTGCTTATCGACGGCCACGGTTATCCGCGCTTTCGGCATCGCCAGCCCACGCAGCTCCTCGGTCACCGCCTTTTCCAACGCTTTCGCTGCGGAGGTACGCGCTTTAGTGAGGGCTTTCGCTGCAGTAGTCGTTTCTTTTTCGCTGGCTGCAACGCGCTTCTTCAACTCCTCGATCGCCTCCGCAGAGGTATCAATCGAGGTTAAGCGTTTTGCTGCCTTCGCACGCCAAGCGAGCACACCTACGATATCGGGGGCGTATTTACGTGTGAGGGTTTTAAGCTCCTGCTGGCGCTGAAGTAACCGTTCCAACTCATCCGGATCACTCGGCAGATCAGACAAGAACGTACCGAGTTCACCGGAGACATCCGTAAGCACCGCCGCGACATCCGCCAACTGGCTCCCCAGTTCACGCAGATGACCATCGCTTGCTTGCTGCAAAGATGATGCAGCTTGGCCAATAAGCGTGGAAGCAGGATCGGTGCTTTCAGCACCAGTCCCATAGTCGCCAGCAGCCTCCGCCCCATCGATGGCCACGAGTGCACCAAGCGCAGATGCGCGCAACGCATCCACGTCCTGCAAGCGGTTGATCGTTGCTACCAGATCGGTGTCTTCCCCCTCTTGGGGATCAATGCCATCAATTTCTTCGACGGCGAATTGGAGCCGATCAACTTCTTGGGCCAACTCACGGCGCTTCTCTGTTCTTTCTCGCAGATCCTTCGACGTCGCGCGCCACTGCGTGTAAGCCTTACGGTAGCGCTCCTTCAACGGAGCAATCGCCGGGTCAAACGCATCCAATGCAGCGAGTTGTTCTGCTGGCGCAAGCAGGCGGAGCTGATCATTCTGACCGTGAATAGTCAACAAGTGCGAGGTGAACTCTGCCAGAGTTGCCGCCGGGACTGTTCGGCCACCAAGGTGCGCACGGGAACGGCCAGAAGCTTTCACCGAGCGGGCTATAAGGTATTCACCGTTCTCATCCGGTTGCGCCCCGGCCTCGTCGGTGATGGCGGTGATGGCGGCCAGAGCATCGTCGATAAGCATGTTCGTGCTGAAGGCACCTTCAACAGTGGCTTGCGCAGCCCCAGTGCGCACCTTCGACGCATCCGCGCGGCCTCCGGTGAGCAAACGTAAACCGGTAACAACCATTGTTTTACCCGCACCAGTCTCACCGGTGAGGACATTGAGACCCGGTGAGAATTCGACGGATGAATGCGGGATAACGCCAAGGTTATCGATAGTGATTTCGGTGAGCATAGACCTACCGTTGCGTCACGTTATCGGCGTAAGAGAAATCATCCTTGACCACAGGACCGCGCCAGCCATTGACCGGCAGGTGCAACTTGCTCACCAAACGGTCCGTGAATGGTCTATCGTCCAGGCGCACGAGACGCACCGGGCGCTCGCCACGAACAACTTCAAGGCGCGAACCAGGTGGCATTTCCAGGTGGCGGAAACCATCCAGCACGACATCGGCTGGCGTGGTAGTGATCAGGGACTCAACCGCGACCTTGGAACTAGGCGACACCACGAGGGGCTTAGTAAACAGCGCGTGCGCGTTATTCGGCACGACCAGAATTGCATCCAACTCTGGCCACAAAATAGGGCCTCCGGCGGAGAACGCGTAGGCCGTAGAACCCGTCGGGGTGGAAATCAGCACACCATCGCAACCAAAGGAGCTCACCGGGCGAAGATCAACTTCAAGGATCGCATCCAGGACACCACGACGATCCAAGTTCTCCAAGCTAGCCTCGTTCAGAGCCCAACCAGTGCCCACTAAATCATTGTTATGGTCATGAACAGTGACATCAATGGTCATGCGGCTATTTAGCGAGTACTCGCGGTCGATGACGCGACGGATAGCGGTTTCCAGGCTATCTTCTTCCCACTCTGCCAAGAAGCCAATGTGGCCCAAGTTGATGCCCAAGACAGGCACATCCTGGGCGCGGGCAAAACCAGCAGCTCGCAGGAACGTTCCATCACCGCCAAGGACGAGGACAAGCTCACACCCTTCCGCAGCATGATCATCCGGTTCAACTCGGCATAGCTCATCCAAAGCCGGGTAGTTACCGGCGTAAGGCAATTCCTCATCACCCAACAAACGGACAGTGAAGCCGGCCTCAAGCAGCAGCTCAGTTGCTCGGGCAGCAGAAGCAATGTTGCCTTCACGGCGAGTATGGGGCACCAAAAGAACAGCACGGTCACTGCTTGTAGCCATTAGTTTTTCGGTCCTTCCTCTACTGCCCGCTGAATCATAGCGGCCAACTCGCCATCGCTCGGGGCGCTGTGGCCATCATCCTTAACCAGCCATAGGAAGTATTCTACGTTCCCACTCGGCCCAGGAAGCGGAGAAGCCACTGCAGCGCGACAACTTAGGCCTAAAGTATGAGCGAATTGCGCGACCCCCAAGGTCACCTCTGCTCTCAGTTCCGGGGAGCGCACAACTCCCCCGCTGCCCAGGCGCTCCTTTCCCACCTCAAACTGTGGCTTCACCATAGGAAGCAGGTCAGCACCGTCTTCTAGGCAGTTCGCGATAGCCGGAAGGACCAACTCCAGGGATATGAATGAGAGGTCACCCACCATCACCTGCGCGGGCCCGCCCATCATGTCTGGGGTGAGGTGCCTGATATTGGTGCGGTCTAACACTGTCACGCGTTCATCGTTTTGCAGACGCCACACTAACTGGCCATACCCCACATCCACAGCAATGACTTCTTTTGCACCATGGTCCAGGAGCACATCGGTAAACCCGCCGGTGGAGGCACCAGCGTCAAGGGCTCGTTTACCAGCAACACTGAGGCCAAGAGGTTCGAAGGCATCTAGTGCCCCAAGTAACTTGTGGGCTCCGCGTGAAGCCCAATCATCTCCGTCAGCCTCCGCAACCTTGATGGACACATCCGGTTCCACAACGGTGGCCGGCTTCTGAGCCACAAAACCGCCAACCTCAACTCGGCCAGCTTTAATCCACTCCACAGCCTGATCGCGTGAACGTGCGATCTTTCTGCGCACGAGTTCCGCGTCCAAACGTCTCCGCCCTGGCGTCATGCCTGTCCCCTTCAAGCCCGGTCCTGGAGTGCTTCTGCAAGCACCTCATACGCCGCCTCATACTCAACCAACTCGGCAGCCAGATCATCCATCGGACGGGAGAGCACCGCCTCAAAACGCGTGGACAACTCATCCGGTGTTATCTCAGGCTTACGGGGATCGCGCGGTTTCGGAACCGGGGTGTTATGAGGTTGCATGAGGATTACCACCACGCCTTTATCGCCGTACCTGCCACAGGGGAAGCTGACCTCACATCGATGATTGTGGGCGCGCCCTCAAGAGACCAAGCCACACTCAGAACAGTGCGTAGCGCTTGGAGCCATGTAGCGTCCGCATTGCCACCATCGAGAACGATAACAACGCCATCGGCAGTCTGCTGCTCAACCTCTGCGGTGAAACCACCCTGAGCAGCCGGAGCCAAAGAGCTAAAGCCTCCTGCACAGCTGTTCAACACACGCAGATCCTCAGCGATAAATGTTGGGCGTTGTTCCATCGGTGCAGAAATGAGCGCCCGCGGACCGGACACGCCGGTAAGCACGTGCAAGGTATCCATCCCCGCTGCCACACCACCGGCGATGTCCGTATCCAAGCGGTCCCCCACCACTAATGGCTTGTGCACGCCAAGCTTTTCCTGCGCCAGATCGAACATGGCGCGCCCTGGTTTGCCGGCAGCTTCAGGCACAACACCGGTGGCATTAGTCACCGCGGCGACCATGGAACCATTGCCCACCATGAATCCACGCTCCGCAGGCAAAGTCGAGTCCAAGTTACTGGCCAGGTACACCGCGCCCTTGCGGATAGCCAAGGCCGCTTCGGAGAGCTGCCGCCACCCGGTGTCCGGATTGTGCCCATGCAAAACCACCGCCGGATTGTCGTCAGCGGAGTCCACAACGACAAACCCTGCGTCGCGCACCAACTCCTTGAAAGAATCTGCCCCAACCACGAGAACATTCGCGCCGGGCTGCGCGTGACGCTGTGCAAGCACCACGGCAGCTTGCGCTGAGGTCAATACATCAGCCGGGGTGGCCTCAAGACCAATGGCTTGGAGCTTGCCAGCTACCTCATCCGGGCCTTTGGACGCATTATTCGTCACGTAGGCCACGGCGCACTGCGACGCCGCACACGCATTGATGTTCTCAACCGCGTGCGGGATAGCGCTACCACCAGCCCATACGGTGCCATCAAGATCGAGCAACAGCGCATCATATGGCGCAATCACGCTCATCGCAGCCCCCTAGCTCAGTTCCTTGAGACGCTGGCTGGCGTCAGTCCACGAGTCCTCGTCCACCGCGGCGACGTGTTCAAACCAGTGGCGCGCCTCGTCCGTACGACCAATTTGCTGCAACGCATCCGCGTAAGCGTAGGCAAGACGGGTCTGCGCGAAACCTTGGGCACTTAACGACGGGTTCATCTGCTGCAACGTTGCCAACGCAGATTCGTGCTGACCCAGGTCGTGGCGTGCACCAGCAACCACAATGGCCAGTTCAATCCGGGAATCGGGATCCAGCTGTTTCGCTTCCGGGCTACGCCCGATCTCAATTGCTTTCTCCGGCCGACCGAGTCCACGTTCCGCATCCGCCATAACAGCCAAGAGGCCTGGGCCACCGCTCATGCGGCGTGCGGCTCGCAGCTCCGACAAAGCCTCTTTCCATTCACCAGCGTGGTACGCAGCAATACCTGCTGCTTCGCGGACCACACCAACACGTCCGGCGCGGTTTTTCGCTGCACGCGCGTGCCTCAGAGCCAACTGCGGATCATCGGCCATCCAGGATGCCGCCATGATCATGTGCTTGGCCACCTTGTCTGCGTTGTCCTTAGCCAATACGCGCAGGTCCTGCAGCACCGAAGGGTCAAGGTCGGACGCATCAATATCGTCCGGCAATGCCGGCTCATTTTCTTTCTGTGCCATACGGTCCTCACGGAAACCCTGGCGATAAGGGTTGGAGCGATCATGGCGCACTTTGCCGTTGCTGCCGTCGCGTCCGGCGCCACCACGGTTCGCGTGCGTACGACGTGGGCGGCCTTCACGGCCCACGCGCCCGTGTGTCTGGTTGTTGTCCTCGCTCATTGCGTCACCTACCCATTCACCTTCACGCCGGAGAAATTCTTCTTACCGCGGCGCAGCACAATCCAGGAACCGTGGAGCAAGTCCGCGGCTGTCGGCTCCCAGTCCTCTGAATCAATACGCTGATTGTTCGCGTATGCGCCACCTTCCTTGATGGTGCGGCGTGCAGCGCCCTTGGACTCGGCCAAACCAGTTCCCACGAGCATATCGACGATTCCGCGTGGTTCGCCCGCACCAATCTCAAACACATCGGTCTCAGACACTGCACCAGCCAGGGTTGCCTCATCGAGGTCCGTCAGCTCGGCACGGCCGAAGAGAGCTTGGGATGCCAGTTCAACGTTCTTTGTAGCCTCCGGCCCGTGGACCAGATCCGTCATTTCCTGCGCAAGCCTCTTCTGCGCGACGCGTTTAAATGGGCGCTCCTTGACCTCAACCTCGAGTTCATCCAGCTCCTCCTTGGTCAAGAAGGTGAACCAACGCAGGTAACGGATCACATCAGCGTCAGCGGTATTAATGAAGTACTGGTACCAGCGGTACGGGCTGGTCATCTCCGGGTCGAGCCACAGCGAGCCACCACCAGTGGACTTCCCGAACTTCTTGCCCTCAGAGTCCGTCACTAGCGGCACAGTCAGAGCGTGCACGGACGCACTGTCAATGCGCCGGTTCAGGTCCACACCAGCAACAAGATTGCCCCACTGATCAGAGCCACCAACTTGCAACACACAGTCGTAGCGGCGACGCAGCTGCACGTAGTCGTTTGCCTGCAGCAGCATGTAGGAGAACTCGGTGTAGGAGATGCCGTCATTTTCCAGACGACGCTTCACCGTGTCACGAGACAACATGGTGGACAGGGAGAAGTGTTTACCCACATCACGCAAGAAGGTGATCACGGACATTTCATTGATCCAGTCAGCGTTGTTCGCCATAATCGCGGCGTTCTCACCTTCAAAGGAGACGAAGCGCTCGAGCTGACCAGCGATACGCTTCGCCCAATCACCGACAGTGTCGGCCGAGTTCATGGAGCGCTCCCCCACATCACGTGGATCCCCTATCATGCCTGTAGCACCACCAGCGAGCACGATCGGACGATGACCAGCCTCCTGGAAACGACGCAGCATGAGCAACGGGACGAGGTGGCCGGCGTGCAAGGACGGTCCCGTCGGGTCAAATCCTGCGTACAGGGTGATCGGCGCTGCCGTGACTTCCCGCAGGGCATCCAAGTCAGTGGACTGATTGATCAGTCCGCGCCACTCTAGTTCATCAATAATGTTTGCACTGTCAGCCATAGAACAGTTCTTTCAAGCCTCGTTGAGTTTTAAATGGAATTACTTTAGCAAGGTTAAATAGCCAGAATTCGGGTGCTACTCGGCGGGATACGGCACAGCTTCGTCGATAAGCAAAACTGGAATGCCTTCATCGATACGATAGGCAATGCCAAGACGACGATTGACCAGCAACTGCTCGTCCTTGAGATACTCCAAGGGCCCCTTGTCCTTCGGACATGCAAGGATGTCAAGAAGCAGTGGGTCAAGCGTTGGAGTGTTGGACGTCATGGTGCCTCATCGTACCTTGTCTAATTCTTATCCAACCCAGGCAGGTCGCCGAAGGCTTCCCGCAACATTCGGGCCTGAGAATCCAAAGCACGCAGGTTCTGGTCCAAGATGCCCCGCTTCACTTTCGCGGCAGCGGTGGTCAACGTGGCTAGTGAGCCAGTGACCACATCGGCGGCTTCTGGGCTTCGGTACTGCGGCGCATCCAGATAAGTCGTGATCACCTCAGGGAGGTAGATATTCACAATGCTCCAAATGGTCTGCTGGTGCTGCGGGGCCGATTCCAGGTCATCCCACTCCTCAAAGACAAATCTCAGCGTGTTCTCTAACTTCATCGCCTGTACAGCAACAGGTACCGGAGGATCTACGTTATAGAGAGAACTAAGGTTTTCCGTGAGCTTTTGTTCCAACTGCTCCCCCGATGGAAGAGGTGGTGAAGCGACGGACGGAAGAGTTTTCTGCGATGGCGCAGGTGTCAGCATCACGCCAGCGCCCCAAGCAGCGGCCGCAACAATCGGCCATAGGAAGCCAAGGCCAATAATCACGTGCGCGCCGATAACCGCAATGGCAAGGCCCATTCCCACCAAGTTCTTGTTGGAGGTGAAGAAGCTATCGCCGCGTGCGGGTGTGGCGGAGTGTTTACTGGTACCCACGAATCTCCTTGAACGCGTCAGCGAGGTCACCGTTAATCGCATCAAACACAGCGCCGCCGGTCATGTCCGCCAGTTCTTTCATTTCTTCCACGTTGGCTTCACCGTACTGGATGACAAACACAGGGACGACCCCCTTATCCGCGGTCACCCTCGCGTAATCGTCCTTGAACTGAGCCATGCCACGCCCGGCCGTCACTTCCCCGTCCGTCAACAACACGATCGACGTGATGCCCGCATTAGGGTCCGCCGTCTCCGTCACATCCAGAATCGTGTCGTAGATGTTCGTTCCGCCAAAAGCGACGAGGCTATTGATATAGTCCAGGAACTGCTGCTGCACTGCCGGATCAGTCGTGCTGTACGTGCCGGTAAATGACTCTCCCGGTTCTGCGGAGAATTTCTGGAAGGTCACCGTCTCCCCATCGCGCAACGACACGTTTCCAATGGTCGTTGCTGCAGTGCCATCCACCAGAGACGTCATGATTTGTTTGAGCGAATCAAGGCGCTCACCCTCCATCGAACCGGAGATATCCAACACGAATGTGGTGTTGCCCTTTGTGCGGAACTCATTGTTGTAGCGCTGGACGAGGTGCTGCACCGTTCCGTAGTTGCTTGGAAATGGCAGTTCAATAACGGTTTGGCTCTGCAGCTCAGCCGGAATATTCTCCACATCGTGTACGGGGCGACGGTAAGAGTCCGCGATAGATTGCTGGTGGTCAAGCAGCCAGTCCGCGAGTGCCTTAACCTTCTCCGCACCATCGTCACTAACTGGATTAGCTAGCGTGGACAACGGATAATCTGCGGAAATCACCCCATCAGCAGGAACAATGACATCAATATCAGCTCCTTCGGCGCGCATCTGATGCAATGTGGACTCATAGTTGATAATCGCATCTGCCTCTGTCGGATCCTCCAGAAAAGAATCAGCGAGCCACCCAGATGATCCAGAAACCAGAGACTGAGCCTGGAAAAGTTCGTGGAGGCTTGGTCCCACATTCTCAATATCCTGGTCCGTCAGCGCGGAACCAGTGTCAGCCATTGCAGTGGCTACGGAGACGAGCGCGGAGAAGCCTGAGTTAGACGCTGACGGGTCCGTCATACCGAATGTGAACTTACCTTCGCGGCCAGCAGCTGCGAATTCACTCCACGTGGGCTGCTTTTGATCCCAGCCAAGCTCGCGGACCTTTGCCTTTTGCACACCGAAGGCGACAGGGCTCGTGGCTATCTTCGTCTCATTCGCAAGCGCACCACGCGCACCAATGAGGTCAACGTAGCGGTTGGTGGCCATCCACGTGGCATCTACTGAGCCATCAAATTTCCCGTCCCTTAGGTCTTGGGAGTTCTGAAGCGTGCCTTTATGGAATTCCAAATTAATGGGAAATCCAAGTTCTTCGGCGGCCTGCTGGACTAGGGGTTCCAAGTCCTCCAACTCAGTTGCAGCGACAATGCTCAATGGAGTATCTGAGTTGGACCCCAACGATTGGCTTGCTTCTTCTGTCAACTCGCACGCGGTGAGCGTCAAACTCATGAGCGAAGCGACAAGCAGTGCTACTAATTTTTTCATTTCTCCTGCTCCTCCTACTGCCGCGGCGGGATGGAGCCAAAGCGTTTACCCGTCCCTTCAATGAGTGCTTCCAACCGGTCATAGTTCGGTGGGTCAACCGACGACACATAACTCGATGGTGGCGGGAAGCCCTTTTCTCCCAGAATTTCCGTGAGGTAATCGTGGCTAGCTGGCCGGAAGCCATGTTGAGCAGCCAGCCGTTGCAAAGTCTCATCAGTAGACAAGAGACGACCGAGCTCCTTGCCTTCTGGGCTAATTCCT
Organism: Corynebacterium tuscaniense DNF00037; assembly: GCF_000759055.1. Classification (NCBI taxonomy): domain Bacteria; kingdom Bacillati; phylum Actinomycetota; class Actinomycetes; order Mycobacteriales; family Corynebacteriaceae; genus Corynebacterium; species Corynebacterium tuscaniense. Next base: position 24,554 of record NZ_JRNG01000009.1, read on the forward strand.
ACGATGCCATGGTTAGCCAGCACCGTCGGGTCTAGCTGGACAAGCACCATATCGTCTTTGATGCGGGAGTTCGGCTTCATTTGCTCCCCAAGGAACTGGGCCTCGTAGACAAGCACCATCGGCGAGGACCCCATACCTTGGCTTAAGTAGTCATTGAAGGGCCCTGCGGAAGAAGATTGGGTATAGCCTTGATCGGTAAAAAACGGAGCGACCTGCTGCGTGAGCCAGTCAACATCGTTTGCCTTGTCCGGTTCACGTTCACCGAACTGCCACGCCAAGATAGACAAGAACATCGCCGCGGAATTTGAGGAGCGTATGTCCGTCGTGGAAATCTGGACATTGCGCGGTGAAGGGAAACTATCGCCGAAGTCGCGCCAACGTTTCCCCTCCTGGGTGATCTCGATGAACCTGTTCATATCCAGGACGTAGGTGTCCCCTTCTTTTCGCACCACTTCAGCCCCAACAAGCAAGTCCACGATTGGCTGGAAAGTGGCCACCGCCATGGGGGAAAAGAAGGGGTAATCGGCGGAATAGCCTAAGCCTTGATCCGTAATCTTCTGGGTCGCGGGGCTCGAGGACGGAAAAACAAAGTCCTCTGTTTTGAGGTCTACTTCAGTTGCGATGCGTCGCGAGCCAGCAGTGTTAACCGTGACTGTGTAGCCAAGCTCCCGGAGACGCTCCACCACGGCCGGATCCTCAAAGTACTCCCGCTTTTCAGAACCCACGACACCGTGTACCGCTTGTGTGCCCTTGGCTGGGCCAGCGCTCCCATTTCCGCCAGGACCGAAACGATCGGTGGCGCCGGTAAATCCGGGAATGATGCCGCGGCCCATGAGCACGGCGATAACCGCAACAATCACGAGCAAACTACCGAGGCCGATGGACCATCTCTGACGACTCTTTCCGGATGAACTACTTCTTGGGCTAGCAGCACGGTGTGCCCCAAAGCTGGAGGGACTGTTTCTTCCGAGGTCGGCGTAAGGCTTTTGTGTGGACATGTTCTCAGTTTAAGGTGCGCTTGTTAACTTTGCAGGCTGAGGGGGTGCGTCGTGCTAATTAAGCCCCCGTGGGACGGAATCGGGCCCATGCGCGGGCCTGTGCATTCGCCTCATCAACACGCTGGCGCTGCTCCGCAACGCGAACGCCAGCTGTGCCGCCACGGGTAGAACGGGAGGCCACGGCACCATCAATAGTGAGCACCTTACGGACGTCAGGGGTGAGTCGCTTATCGACGCTAACGAGCTCCTCATCCGTCAAATCCACAAGATCAACTCCTCGAGACTCCGCAATGCGAACGCAGGCACCAGACGCCTCGTGTGCTTCACGGAACGGAACGCCTTGGCGCACCATCCACTCCGCCAGATCTGTAGCAAGGGTGAAGCCCGCCGGAGCGAGCTCCCTCATGCGATCCTCATGGAAAACGAGGGTGGACACCAAACCAGTCATGGCTGGTAGGAGGATCCGAAGCTGATTGACTGAGTCAATGATCGGCTCTTTGTCCTCCTGCAGGTCACGGTTGTAGGCCAGCGGCATGGCCTTGAACGTAGCCAGAAGACCTGTCAGGTTACCAATGAGGCGGCCGGACTTACCGCGAGCAAGCTCTGCAACGTCCGGGTTTTTCTTCTGCGGCATGATCGAAGATCCCGTTGACCACGCGTCATCAAGCGTGATGTAGCCGAATTCTGGCGTTGACCACGCGATAATCTCCTCAGCAAGGCGAGAAATATCCACCCCAATCTGAGCAAGGACGAATGCTGCCTCCGACACAAAATCGCGGGAGGAGGTGCCATCCAGGGAGTTATCCGCAGCGGAGTCGAAACCGAGCTCCTCGGCAATCGCTTCGGGGTCGAGCTTCAGCGAAGATCCGGCGAGCGCACCAGAACCGTACGGCGAGACTGCCAGCCGCTTGTCTAGATCGCGGACGCGTTCAAGATCACGAAGTAAAGGCTGTGCGTGGGCCAGCAGTGAGTGGGCTAGCAGGATGGGCTGGGCTGCCTGAAAGTGGGTCTTGCCCGGCATAATGGCATCCGGGTGAGCTGCCGCCTGTTTACTCAGGGCATCCACGAGGTCTGTGACATCGAGGGAGATAGCGCGCACGGCGTCGCGCAGCCACATTCGGAACATGGCTGCAACCTGGTCATTGCGGGAACGTCCAGCGCGCAGACGGCCACCGAGTTCGGGGCCAACCCGATCAATGAGGCCACGCTCCATCGCTCCGTGCACATCTTCATCGGAGGGTTCTGGGCCGAAAGAGCCATCAGCTACATCACGGCCAAGCTGATCCAGGCCAGCGAGCATCGCTTCTAAGTCCGAATCGGTCAAAAGGCCCGCGCGGTTGAGCACCTTGGCGTGAGCCTTGGACGCCAATACGTCATATGGAGCGAGGATCCAGTCGAAATGGGTAGACACTGACAGTGCGAACATTGCCTCCGATGGGCCACCGGAAAATCGGCCACCCCACAGCGCACCTTCATTCGTACAGTGCTGTTCCATTCCTATCGTCCTTCCCTCGCGTCCTTGAGCGTGTTTTTGACCGTGCTCTGTTTACTTCCCAGCTTCGCGGTCACGTTTGTTAGCGATCTCGGAAGACAAACCGTGCAGCTTGACAAAACCCTTGGCGTGGGACTGGTCGAAGGTATCGCCCGTGTCGTAGGTAGCCAGGTTGAAGTCATACAGCGAGTGGCTGGAACGACGGCCGTTGACCGTGATGGAGCCTGCGTGCAGAACCATGCGGATATCGCCGGTGACGTGCTCCTGAGTGGACTCAATGAAAGCGTCCAAGGAGCGCTTCAAGGGGCCGAACCAGAGGCCGTCGTAGACTTCCTCGGACCAGCGTGCGTCGATAAGCCTCTTGTAACGTGCAAGCTCACGCTCGACGGTGACATCCTCAAGTGCCTCGTGTGCGGTGATGAGTGCAACAGCGCCCGGAGCCTCATAGACCTCGCGGGACTTGATGCCCACCAGGCGGTCCTCCACCATGTCCAGGCGGCCAACGCCCTGCGCACCAGCGCGGCGGTTCATCTCCTCGATGGCCTCGAGCATGGTCACCTTGCGGCCGTCAATGGCAACGGGCTTGCCGCCCTCGAAGGAAATGATCACCTCGTCCGGAGCATTCCCCAGGGCCGGGTCCTCGGTGTAGGCGTACAGGTCCTTTGTCGGCGGGTTCCACAGATCCTCGAGGAAGCCGGTCTCAACCGCACGACCCCAAACGTTTTGGTCAATGGAGAACGGCGATGCAGCGGACTGCTCAATCGGAAGATCCTTGCCCTCGGCGTACTCGATCGCCTTGTCACGGGTCCATGCGTAATCACGTGCCGGAGCGATAATCTCCAGGTTCGGATCCATGTTGACAAAGCCAACCTCGAAACGCACCTGGTCGTTGCCCTTACCGGTGCAGCCGTGTGCAACGTGGGTGCCACCATGCTCCTTAGCAGCTTCGACGAGGTGCTTGACAATCAGCGGGCGGGAAATCGCAGACACCAGCGGGTACTGCTTCATGTACATGCCGTTCGCCTTGATGGTGGGCAGGCAGTACTCTTCGGCGAACTCATCGCGGGCATCCACAACGATGGACTCCACCGCACCGCAGTCAAGGGCGCGCTGACGCACGGACTCCAAGTCCTCGCCGCCCTGGCCGAGGTCGAGGGAAACAGCAACCACCTCACCGCCGGTCATTTCAGCGAGGTACGGGATTGCGACGGACGTGTCCAGGCCGCCGGAATAAGCAAGAACGACGCGATTGGTCATATGTTTTCAGGGCTCCTTAGCTCTGTTGAATGCTTAGTAAAGAATGTATGACAGCGTACTACCCGGCCCCGGGCTCATCGCCGTCGGAATGCTCGTCCCGGTCCCCCATGAACTCCTCGGCTAATTCTTTGCCGGTAAGGGGTTCTCGGGCCAACACGAACACCGTGTCATCACCCGCGATGGTACCCACCACTTGGTCGAGCGCCACGCGATCAATGTAGCTGGCCAAATACTGTGCCGCACCGGCCGGCGTGCGCAGCACTGCGATGTTGCCAGTGTGGTCGATGGAGACTACCAACTCAGCGAGCATACGGCGCAATTTGTCCCGTGGACCTTTAGGCGCAGCCTGGAAGGACTGTGCTTCCTCCCCTACCGCGTAGTATGAGCGACCACCACCGGACGGGCGGACCTTGCGGGCCCCCAGCTCATCCAAGTCACGGGACAGGGTGGCTTGGGTGATGTCAATGCCTTCGTCCAGAAGCAACTCCGACAACTGCACCTGGGAGGAGACTCGAGTGTGATCCAAGATGGCCAGGATTTTTGCCTGGCGCACGGCGCGTGAATTCGGTGTGGTCATGTCACTGGTTCTCCAGAAGCCAGGTAAGGAGGGCTTTCTGTGCGTGCAGGCGATTTTCCGCCTCATCGAATACACGCGACTGCGGGCCATCAATGACCTCAGCAGTGACTTCACTGCCGCGGTACGCCGGAAGGCAGTGGAGGAAGATCGCATCCTTCGCAGCGCGATCCATGACCGTTTGGTTGACCTGGTATGGCATGAAAGGCGTGCGACGATCCTTGCCGTCTTCCTCCATACCCATGGACACCCATGTATCGGTGATCACAACATCAGCGCCGTCAACCTCAGCCAAATCGGTCGTCACCGTGACCGTGGCACCGGTCTCCCGTGCACGGGTGTGTGCACGATCAATAAACTCCGGCTTGGGCAGGAAACCTTCCGGCGCAACGATGGAAATATCCATCCCTGCTGTGGCAAAACCAATCATGTAGGAATTGGCCATGTTGTTATCCCCATCACCGAGGTACACAGCCTTTTTACCAGCGAGACCCGCGGCCCCTTCCTCAGGGCAGAGGTTTTCAATAATGGTCTGCAGATCAGCAAGAATCTGGCAGGGGTGCAAGTCATCTGAAAGGGAGTTGATGATGGGCACGGTGGATCCCTGCGCCATCTCCAGGAAATTGGAGTGAGCGTATGTGCGCCACACTATCGCGGAGACGTACCGCGACAAGGTTGCACCTGTGTCCTGGAAGGTCTCGCCTTTGCCCATCTGCGAATTGCCAGTTTCCGCCACGATGGGAAATCCGCCAAGTTCCGCGATACCCGTCATGAACGAAAAGCGGGTGCGCGTGGAGGTTTTGTCAAAGAGCACGGCGACGGATTGTGGCCCTTCCAACGGGCGATATGCGTAGCGGTCCTGCTTCATCTTTGCCGCAAGAGCGAGCACTTCTGCCTGCTCAGCGGGCGAAAGATCATCGTCCGCCAGAAAGTTTCGTGGTGCTGCATGAATCATGTTTACTCTCCTCCAGCTTCCGCGCGGATGCACTCCGTCAGGGTTGTTGCGAATGCTTCTACTGCCGCATCCAGTTCTTCATCCGTGATGGTCAGCGGCGGGGTCAGGCGCACAACGTTGTCCGTGGGTGCGTTGAGGATCACGCCGTTTTCCAGTCCCCGCACCACCATCTTCTTTGCCACAGGCGCGTCCAATACAACGCCAAGCATGAGCCCGCGGCCCCGCACGTGGTTAATGCCAGATAGCTTTTCGACGTTCCGTGCGAGCTTCTCCCCCTTCATCCTTACCGCCTGGCAGAACTCATCGTCCACAACGCCCAGCACTGCTTGCGCCGCGGCGCAGGACACCGGGTTCCCGCCGAAGGTCGTTCCGTGGGAGCCAGGGGTAAACAGCGTCGCCGCTTCACCGCGGGCGATCACCGCGCCAATAGGCATGCCACCGGCTAAACCCTTGGCCATCGTGACAATGTCTGGGGTAATGCCTGCTGCCTGGTGTGCGAAGAAGTCTCCAGTACGTCCGACACCTGTTTGCACCTCATCCACCACCATGAGGATCCCGTGCTCATCACACAGCGCGCGGACATCTTCCAGGAAGCCTTCCGGCGCCGGGATCACGCCGGTCTCACCCTGGATCGGCTCCAGGAAAATAGCGGCTGTGTTGGCAGGATCCTGCTCGACGAGCCCGCGGAGGTTCTCTATATCGCCGTACGTGTAGAACTCCACGCCCGGCACCAGCGGTTCAAAGGGCTTCTGCTTCGCCGGCTGACCGGTCAATGAGAGCGCACCCATCGTGCGCCCATGAAAACCGTGCACCGCGCTGAGCACCCGCGTCCGCCCCGTCAAACGCGAGATTTTGAACGCCGCCTCATTGGCCTCTGCACCGGAATTGCAGAAGAACACCCGCGCCTGATCATCACCAAAGCGCGCACGCAGTTCCTTAGCCACCGCCAGAGCTGGGTCAGAGCCAAAGAAATTAGAAATGTGTCCGAGGGTGCGCACTTGCTTCTCGACGGCTTCCACAACCGCCGGGTGCCCATGCCCCAAGGAATTCACGGCAATGCCCGCCAACATATCGATGTAGGTTTTGCGATCCGCGTCCGTCACGGTGACGCCATTGCCCGATACAAGGTGCAATTGTGGGGTGCCGTAGGAATCCATGAACACGCCCGACCATTCGGCCAGCGCCTTCGCGTTAGAAAGCGAAGTGTTCGACACTGCGTTACTCACTGCACATCGTCCTTCCTGAACACGGTGCCATCCGGGTAGTTTTCCCGCTCATAGTCATTCGGCAACACCATGGTGCCGATGCCACCCATGGTGAGCAGCTCCAAGAGAACCGAGTGCGGGATACGCCCATCAATCACATGTGCTGCTGCCACTCCCCCGTTCACGGCGGTGAGGCATGCTTCCATTTTGGGGATCATGCCCGAATCGAGGTTGGGCACGATCTTTTCCAGTTCGTTGACTTCGATCTTGGATAGCAACGAATCCTTATTCGGCCAGTCGGTGTACAGGCCCTCGACATTGGTGAGTACCACCAGGCGCTCTGCTTTCAGCGCTGCCGCGAGCGCACCCGCAGCGGAGTCGGCGTTGATGTTGTACACATTGCCGTCCACACCAGGTGCAATACCCGAGACAACGGGAATCCTGCCAGCGTCGATAATATCCATCACAGCGGCGGGGTTCACATCCACAATCTCACCGACAAGGCCAATATCCTTCAGCTGACCATCGACCTCAACCAGGCGCTTCTCAGCAGTGAACAAACCAGCATCCTCTCCTGAGGTGCCCACCGCGTACGGGCCGTGGGAGTTGATGCGCCCGAGGAGGTCACGCCCGACCTGGCCGAAGAGAACCATCCGAACAACGTCCAGAATCTCTGGCGTGGTCACGCGGAATCCACCAATAAATTCACCACTGTCAAGACCGAGCCGGCCAAGCATGGTGGTGATCTGCGGACCACCGCCGTGCACCACCACCGGCTTGGCGCCCACGGTGCGCAGGAAGACCATGTCAGCTGCGAATGCCGATTTGAGGTCATCATCGATCATGGCATTACCGCCGTACTTCACCACAACAATCTTGTCGCGGTAGTGCTGAAGCCACGGCAGAGCCTCCGCCAACACATGGGCTCGGTCTTGGTTGGTCAAACCACGGGTGAGTTCCGTTACTGCGTTCATACTGCTGTCCATTGTCTATTCCCCAGCTTTTTTAGGTCGAGTACTCTGAGTTGATCTCCACGTAGGCGTAGGACAAGTCGGTGGTACTCACGGTCGCGATACCGGAGCCACCGGTGCCCAAGTCCACGCGGACCTCAATGTCCGCACCGCTCAAGTCCACTTCTCGTGCGCCCGGAGCACCAGTGCTTCCCTCGCACACTGGCTGGCCGTTGAAGTACACGCTGATGTTGTCTGGGTCCATGTCGGCCTCGGCCATACCGACGGCGGCGAGAACGCGACCCCAGTTCGGGTCAGAACCAAACATCGCGCACTTGAACAGGTTGTCCCGACCAATCGTGCGGGCCGCATTGAGCGCCTGTTCATCAGTAGTGGTGCCTTCCACGGTGATGGACACGCGCTTGGTTACACCTTCAGCATCTGACTGCAGCTGGCGTGCCAGATCACGGCTGATGTCCAGCACCGCGTCCGCAAGATCCTCCGCGGAAGGCGTCACACCAGATGCGCCGGAGGCCATGATCACCACAGAGTCGTTGGTGGAGGTTGTGCCATCGATGTCCAGGGTGTCAAAGGTGACTGCACTCGCCGCACGCAGCGCACGATCCAGTACCTCCGGAGTGACCAACGCATCAGTAGTAATACACGTGAGCATCGTGGCCAAGGATGGTGCCATCATGCCCACGCCTTTAGCCATGCCGCCGACGGTCCAGCCGTCACGGACAACAACTGCTTCTTTTGCCACGGTGTCCGTGGTAATGATTGCGGTAGCGGCAGCCGTGCCATCATCACCCAGCGATGTACTCATCTGATCAATACCCTTGCGGATGATATCCATGGGCAGCAGATCACCAATGCGCCCGGTGGAGCACACAGCCACATCATCGGCGGCAACACCAAGGGCGGCCGCGGTGTGCTCTTGCATCGCCACCGCATCCTCATCGCCCTGTCGGCCATTGCAGGCATTAGCGTTACCGGAGTTAAACACCACTGCCCTGAGCACACCGTCGGCTACAGCCTTGCGGGTTACTTTCACGGGCGCAGCCACAACTTTGTTGCGCGTGGTCACAGCAGCTGCCACATACTCTGGGCCAGTGTTGACCACGAGGGCCATGTCCGGATTGCCCGAAGGCTTAATACCTGCTGTAACTCCTGCGGCCACAAAACCTGCTGGGGCAGTCACGCCTGTGGTTGCCATAGTGATCGGACTCTCTTTCAGTAGTGATTAGTTAATGGTTATGGCGCGACGGCTGCACGTGGCAGACCATCTGTTTCTTCAAAACCAAGCGCGATATTCATGCACTGGACGGCAGCGCCTCCCGTGCCCTTGGTCAAATTATCAATAGCCGAGGTGAGCACCAGAACACCTGTCCCCTCATCGACCTCAACTTGGATGTGGCACATATTGGAGCCAACCACGTTCTGCGTCTGCGGTTGGATGCCCTGCGGAAGCAGGTACATGAACGGCTCATCGGCGTAGAACTCTGCATAAGCAGCGCGTGCTGCTTCCTCAGTGACATCACCATTCAAAGGCGCGGTGATCGTAGTGAGAATTCCGCGGGGCAACGGTGCAAGTACCGGAGTGAAGCTCACCGTCACATCCTCATCGGTGACCTCGCTGAGGTTCTGCACCATCTCTGGGGTGTGGCGGTGTTTGCCAGCCGCGTTGTAAGCCTTCAAAGAGCCCATGATCTCCGAACCCAACAGGTCCACGTTCGCTTTCTTGCCGGCACCTGAAACACCGGTCACGGATACCACGTTCAGGGCTGGTTGGATGAGACCGGCGGCAACAGCGGGCAACGCGGCCAGCGTTGCCCCAGTGGGGAAACAGCCAGGTACGGCGATGCGGCGAGCAGCCGCAATCTGCTCACGGTGGCCGGGCATCTCCGGGATGCCATAGGGCCAGGCGCCAGCATGGTCACTGCCGTAGTACTTCTCCCAATCATCCGCAGAGCGCAGACGGAAATCAGCGGCACAGTCCAGAACAAGAGTGTCTTCCGGAAGAGCAGCGCCGATCGATGCACTGAAGCCATGCGGGAGCCCCAGGAAGACAACATCATGACCGGAGAGAATCTCTGTGGTCGTTTCTTGGATCGTCTTATCCGCCAATTGCGGAAGGTGCGGGAGCACCACCGCAGCACTTTGACCGGCATTAGAATTGCCGGTCAGTGCACCAATGCTCAAGGTGCCGTCAAGGTACCGCGGATGGTTCAGCAGCAGGCGCAGGATCTCGCCACCGGCATAACCGGTAGCACCCGCCACAGCGACAGAAATAGCCATAGCGGACAGGCTACTCCCCCAAGCGCACGAATGTAAACTATTCCGTGAGTTTTATTTTATAAATTTATAGCGGGGGACCGTAACCCTAAGCACGCATCTGCGCACCGAACTCCTTTTCAGCAGCTTCTGCTGCCGCAAGACGTCCGGCCGATGCCTCATCATCCGTCAGCGTACGGTCAGGCGCACGGAAGATCAGACCAAAAGCCAGAGACTTCTTGCCGTCGCCGAGGGACTCGGACCGGTAGACGTCGAAAAGCTCAACTGCCTCAAGCAAGTCCCCAGCATTCTGCTCGATCGTGCGGCGCACGGACTCCGCCGGCACTGCCTCATCCACAACCAATGCGATGTCCTGGTGCAGAGCCGGGAAGGATGACAGCACCGGTGCCGGCAGGGTCTGGTTGAAGGGCACGGCGGTGAGATCAATCTCCATCGCGCAGGTGCGCTCCGGCAGGCCAAGGGCTTCCAGGACCTGCGGGTGCAGCTCACCGGCGTAGCCGACGACAACGCCATCGACAGAAAGCTGGGCGCAACGGCCCGGGTGCCACGGAAGGTGCTCAACGGACTCAATGTCCAGAGTCACGCCACACGCGCGTGCAACAACCTGCGCGGATTCAATGGCGTCAGCCCACGTGTATGCGCGGCCATCGCCCCACGGACCTTCGGGCTCAATATTGCCGATAGCCACGGTGGCTGCGTGCAGATGCTGCACCGGCAGCGAGGAAACGAGCTCCTCCACCACGGCGTCGCTCGGACGCTCCGCCACGCTTGGCATCGGCGATTCATCAGCAGTCTTCTCCGCGGTCTGTGCCACGGAGTACAGGCTGAGGTCATGGCGGCCACGGGCGACATTGCGGCCGACGGCTTCCAGCATGGCTGGCAGCAGCGTGGTGGCCAGCACTGCATAATCCGCATCGAGCGGGTTCTGCACACCAACGGTGTTGCGGCGCGGATCGTCTGCATCCAGGCCCCACGTATCCACGACGGTATTGGACATAAACGGGGTCGGGATGATCTCCACATAGCCGGAGTAGGCCAACGCGTGGGTCACTGCACGGCGACGACGCTGCTCCTGGGAGAGACCACGGCCACCGCGCGGAGTGGGCAGCACCAGCGGAATATCATCCAGGCCTTCCAGACGAACAATCTCTTCGATGAGCTCCACCGGCTCATTGAGGTCCGTACGCCACGCCGGCGGGGTGACCACGAGGACATCGCCGTTATCGGCAATGTCGCAGCCGACCTCCTGCAGGCGCTTGATCACGGTCTCCTTGGAGTACTCCACACCAATGAGCTCAGATGGATGCGCCACGCGCAGGTTGATCGGCTCACGGTTTTGCGCCGTGCCCTCAACCAAGGTGCGCTTGTCGGAGATGGTGCCGCCGGCGATCTCCACCAGCAGAGCACACGCCATATCCAGCGCTACCTCAATGATGGTGGGATCGACGCCACGCTCGAAACGTCGAGAAGCCTCCGAGCTCAGCTTGTGGTGACGTGCGGAACGCGCAACGGTGAGTGCGCCCCACGAAGCTGCCTCGAAGTAAACATTCGTCGTATCGTCGCCAATTTCAGAGGTCGTACCACCCATGATGGCTGCGAGCGACTGGATGCCATTGTCATCGGAGATAACCACATCGCCCGGGGTGAGCGTGCGCTTGGTGTGGTCCAGGGTCTCAAACTCTTCCCCACCCTGCGCATTGTGCACGCGCAAACCACCGGCAACCTTATCTGCGTCGAAGGCGTGCATCGGCTGGCCAAGCAGCAACATGACGTAGTTGGTCACATCCGTCGCAGCGTTGACGGAACGCACGCCCGCGAGCATGAGCACGCGCTGCATCCAGAACGGTGCCTGCACAGTCGGATCAATGCCCTCTACCTTGCGCAGACCGAACCGCTGCGCCTTCGTGGACTCCTCAAGAGTGATCGGAATGAGATCACCCGTCGGCGCTGGGACGCTAGAAACATCGACACCCGCGACAGAAGGATCTTTCGCCACGTCCTTGTACTCAAGGTCGAAAGCCGACGCGACCTCGCGGCCCAAGCCGCGCGCGGACAGTGCGTACCCACGGTCTGGGGTGACGTTCACCTCGAAGATCGTGTCCGGACCACCAAGCACCTCGCGCGCATCCTGGCCGAGCTCACCGACGCCCTCAGGCAGAGTGATGATGCCATCGCTCTTGGATGTGAAGCCAAGCTCAGCCTCAGATGCCATCATGCCGTTGGAAATGTGACCGTAGGTCTCACGCGCGGCGATCTCGAAGCCACCGGGCAGCACAGCGCCCGGAAGGGACACCACAACGTAGTCCCCCTCCTTGAAGTTGCGCGCACCACAGATGATGCCCTGCAGCTCACCAGTGCCATTCGCCTTGCCGACGTTTACCTGGCAGTAGCGAATTGGCTTCCGGAACTCCGTGAGCTCCTCAATTTCTTCTACGCGACCGATGACGAGCGGGCCGGTGGTCTCCGGCAGGGGCTCATAGCCCTCGGTTTCAAAACCGACACGCACAAACCCAGCATCCAACTCCTCCGCGCTGACGGACCAGCCCGGGTTACCCGCGTTGTTCAGCAGGGACGTCAACCACTTCTGAGAAATCAGCATTTTCTACTCTCCTTAGACCTTTCCCTGTTACGCCTGAACACCAAACGGCTGCGTGAAGCGCACATCACCTTCAACCATGTCGCGCATATCCGTCAGACCATTGCGGAACTGCAGCGTGCGCTCAATGCCCATACCGAAAGCGAAGCCCTGGTATTCCTCGGGATCAATACCAACCGCACGAAGCACATTCGGGTTGACCATGCCGCAGCCACCCCACTCGATCCAGCCGGCGCCACCCTTCTTGTTCGGGAACCATACGTCCACCTCAGCGGACGGTTCCGTGAATGGGAAGTAGTTGGTGCGGATACGTGTCTTCGTCTCCGGGCCGAACAACACCTTGGCCAGGTGGTCCAGCGTGCCGCGCAGGTGTGCCATGGTCAAGCCCTTGTCCACTGCGAGCCCTTCCACCTGGTGGAAGACCGGCGTGTGCGTGGCATCAAGCTCGTCCGTACGGAACACACGACCCGGGCAAGCAATGTAGATCGGCAGATCACGCTCCAGCATCGTGCGCACCTGAACTGGCGACGTATGCGTGCGCATCACCTGACGCGAGCCTTCCTTGCCCACGTAGAACGTGTCCTGTAGCGTGCGCGCCGGGTGATCCGGGATGAAGTTCAGCGCATCGAAGTTGAAGTACTCCGCCTCGACCTCCGGGCCTTCAGCAACTTCCCAACCCATGCCGATGAAGATGTCCGCGATCTGCTCACTCAACGCCGTAATCGGGTGCATCGCGCCTGCCTGCGTACGCGTGGTCGGCAGCGTCACATCCACCTTCTCCGCACGCAACTGCTGCTCACGGTGCTCCGCTTCACGCACCGCACGCAGCTGCGAGAACACCTTCTCCGCACGCCCACGCGCCATGTTCACAAACCGGCCGGCATCCTTACGTTGGTCCTTCGGAATCGAACCCAGCGACTTCCGCGCCTGCATAATCGGCGACTGCTCACCCAAGTGCGCGCGCTTGGCCTCTTCAAGCGCCGCCAGGTCCGCGGCTTTTTCGAACGCCGCGATAGCCTCGTCCGCAGCCCGATTCAGGTTCTCCTCGGTCAGTTCAATTTCGAGTTTGTCAATGCTCACTGCACACCCGCACCTTTCCACTTCGGCGGCATCACAAAACGTTCACAAGCATACCCGCGGGTATTCGGCTGTCTCCTAGGAGGATAAGTTGTGCCTGCATCTATACAGTGCGGACTCTGGGCGCACGCCGAATCTCGTGCTGTTTTGTGGTCATGAGCGTGACAACCACCCCTTTTTAAACCGCCGTAGGACGGTTCAACATATACAGCACCATTTTTGCCGGGGTCAGTGCTTTAACAGCGTGCGGTAGGCGCGTGGTGAAATGCACCAAACCGCCAGGACGCAGTATCACCGTTTTACCGTGGGCAGTAATTTCCAGTTCACCCTCTAGGGCCTGCACAATCACTGGCATCGCAGCGGTGTGTTCTGAAAGTTCCTCCCCTTGATCAAACGAGAACAACACCACGTTGACCCCCTCGGCACGCAGGAGCTTGGTCGATGTGATCGAGTTTGGGGAATACTCAACATGCTCCGCCATATTTTCGACGTAACCAAGCATGGCTTCTGGCACGTGTTCGTGTCCGCTCATGAATCTAATCTCCTTCTTTTACACGCTGCCATCGGGTTTTCGAGCAATGATAGCGATGCCGGTGAGATTGTCTCGATATTCATTAAAGGTTCTACGCATCTCCAGTACACGGTGACGCAAATCCCTATCCCGCACTACGTTACGCAAAATCCGAAAAACTCCGCCAAAACCTTCATCTGCAAGATTGCGGCGCATTGACAGTAGGGCCATCGGCTCAGTTCCAACCCATTCAATGTCAAAACCCGACTCCTCCAACAATCCACACCATTCTCGGCGCGTAAGTGGGCGAGCATTCACGCGGATCGTTTTCGCTAGGCGCTTCCGCAACTGATCAGCGAGTTCTGCATCAATTGTGTCGGGGGTGAGTCCCAGCTCATGGATCGCATACAAACCACCTGGCTCCAGCAAACGGAACGCTTCAGCAATAATCGCGCGTTTGCCTTTCTCACCTTGCATTGTCAGCATCGCCTCACCGACCACCACCTGGGCAGAACCTCTTTCAAGGCCGGTGGATTCGGCACTAGCATTGACCACTGTGCCACGCGATCCCACCACGGACTGCGCGCGTGTCACTGCATCCACATCTTGGTCTACACCGACATAGGACGCGATGTCCCGTTCAAGCATGATGGTGGCAGTTCGCCCCAACCCAGGCGCGAATTCCACCACCCTTTTATCCTGCAGTTCTGCTGCATCCAACAAACGATTCGTCAGCTTCAAACCACCAGGACGCAAAACGCGCTTCCCAGCTCGAGCGAGCACCCAATGGCCTGCAGCAACGTTGGTCGATCTGTCGCTCTGCGGTAATGGCGGTTGACTTCCATTCGTTCCCATGAGGCCAACCTTACAGCAGAAACTTAGGCTTGCCTACCCTTATATCTGTGCGATAAGGATCACCTCTCGCGCAACGCTTTTGCTGACTCCCACAGGCAAATGGACGCCGCGGTGGACAGGTTGAGCGATTCGGCGGAACCCTTGATCGGGATGGAGGCTGTGTCGTCGGCGGCAGCGAGGACGTCGTCCGGCAAACCGTGGGCTTCATTGCCAAATAGCCACGCCGTGGGTTTGTTCAGCGCATCGCCAGCGTTGGTCAGGTCGAGGTTACCGTTCATGGTCGTTGCCAACGTCGATAAGCCTGCTGCCCGGAGTTGACCAAGCACTCCCTTGATGTCGCGCTCCCGGGCGACGGGAACGTGAAACAGTGAGCCGGCGGAAGAACGCACGACCTTCGGTGATTCCGGGTCGACCGTGTCGCCGGCGAAGACTACAGCGTCGGCCCCCAGTGCGTCGACAAGCCTGATGATCGTGCCCGCGTTGCCCGGATCATTGGTTTCCACGCACACGGCGACGAGTTTGGGGCGGCCTTTGAGGATCGAGCCGAGCGTCCACGTGACTGGCTTGCACACCGCAAAGATGCCGGTGGTGTGCACCGTGTCCGTGAGCGACTGGGCAGCCTTGTCCGTAATCGCGTGGGCGTACACATCCATGTACCCAGCCGTGGTGACAATGTCAGCGAAGCGATCAGCAGCAGCTTCCGTGACAAAAAGATCGGTGGCCGCGCCGGTAGCTACAGCGGCCTCAACTGAGTTCTCCCCCTCCGCAAGGAAGGCCTTGGCCTTCTTCCTGCCAGCAGCCCGGTTCAACTTGGCGGCGTTGACCACGCGCGGGGTGCGTTCGGTGAATGGTTGGGAGAAATCAAGACTCATGGCACCCAAGCGTATAGCTAGAGCGTTCCGGCCGCGCTAACGTGCGCGCCCCGCGACGGGAGTACGGTCCAAGATCTCGTCGATTATTGTCGGGGGCACGACCGTCTTGCGTGCATCAAGGTGGATGAACTCCCCCATCGCCTCAGTCCACTCGGCGACGATAACGCGCTGCTTTCTTATCTTGGTCTCCAGTTTTCCGCCCTTGACGTTGCCGCCAGAAACGATGACGAGTACGAACTCGATATCCCCACCGCCCACAAGGCGGGCAGCATCCGCCAGCGCGCAGATCGAACGGTAGCGGGACAGCTCCTCCGAACCGAGGTTCTCATCCAGAGATGGGGCCGTCCCGCATCAAAGTCAATGTGCCGTTCCACCACTTAATATCAGCGACGACAACTCCGCCACAGGTGGAAATTATCTCCCCCACCCGCAGTGCTTCTTCCTTTTGAGCTTGCTCCAGAAGAGAGCCGAGGAAGCGATTCCGCTCCTGTCTTCTGTCGGTGGAAAAAATCGAGGCCAGAGAAGATAATCGGGTCTACTGCCCGCACGTCATTCTCGTGGGCACGTCTGACTGATGCCCTACTCCGCAGGAGTACCCCGACGTCATGGCAGATCTGCACCTCAAAGGGTAAAGCATTCTCTAGATCCAGCCCCAACTGCTGCCGGCGATATGTGGCCTCCGCAAACGTCCGGGCATATGGGTACGCGTCGAAGCCATTGAATGTGTCGCGCTGGGCCTGCCTTACAAGAGGACGCAACGCCTCCAAGCTCCCAGCTGAGAATGCGCGCCGTTTGTTCCGCCACTGTCGAGGCGAAGGCGAAGGTAGTAAAAGAGGCTCAACCCAACCACCGCTGTATTGAGGCCCGCAAACAGCCAGTTCTCGCGCCCCACAACGACCATCATGCCCACCACATTGAAGATAATCATGAAACCTAGAAACACGCCGAGGATGATCAGGCTGTATTTGACCCCAAAGAGCTGCCGAATGGCCGGCATATCAAGCCGACGGGATTGCTCGAACGGATCCGTAGGGTTGAATCGCTCCGGATCTTCGGCTGCTGCCTGAAAAGCACGCTCAAAGAAAAGCCTGGCTCCCGCGGATGGCGGTTGTCCAACGCGCAGCGCCATGTGCTTCTAGGCCTTTCCGCCGCCAAATGCACCATGTCCCTCCTCCACCCCGTGGCAGCATCACGGGGCAAGCATGGATTATTACAGCACAAAGCTCCGCTATCCTGGAGTAAAACCGGAGCAACGGGGCGATCGCTGAAAGCAGGGTGCACAGGCAGACGCCGGGCCTAAACAGTCTTCGGAGCGTTGACGTTTTCCTGTAGTGCGTTCGGTGAATGGTTCGGAGAAATCGAGAGTCCTAACTAAACAGCTTTTTAATGCAGTAGACGGGGCACCCCACTACTAGG
>NZ_JRNG01000010.1:0-45888 GCF_000759055.1 Corynebacterium tuscaniense DNF00037
GCACCCCACTACTAGGGGTGCCGCGTCCTTCTGTGGAATTAGACGAGTGAATCAATCATCTATGGGCGGAAAACCCACGGGAACCGAGGCCACGGGTTCAAGCCCTTCCAAGGATCCCAGTTATCCCAGTCATCCCAATCGTCCCAATTGTCCCAGTCGTCCCAGTCAT
Source organism: Corynebacterium tuscaniense DNF00037 (assembly GCF_000759055.1). NCBI lineage: Bacteria > Bacillati > Actinomycetota > Actinomycetes > Mycobacteriales > Corynebacteriaceae > Corynebacterium > Corynebacterium tuscaniense. Next base: position 170 of record NZ_JRNG01000010.1, read on the forward strand.
CCCTAGGCGGCTTCGGCTTAGTCGGCGGGGGCGTCGGCGTTGGTGTCGGTGCCGGTTGCCACGGCCACGGAGACGGCGGTTGTGGTGTTGGTGGCTGCGGTGCCGGCGGTTGTGGTGTTGGTGGCTGCGGTGCCGGCGGGTTGTTGCCACCGCCTCGCTTCACCGCCGCAGCTGGGTCAACGATACCGGTGCCACAGCCATTGCAGCTACCGCGCAACGGACGCGTCGTCGAACGCAGTCTCTGTGCGACCTGGTCCGGAGACATCTGGCTCTCCGCCCGCATGAGTGCCACAACACCAGCGACGTACGGTGCCGCCATAGAGGTACCTTGAAGGTCACCGTAGGACGGCCTGCCTGGGCGCTGCCTTCCGGAGTTGTAGGTGGCCAGAATTCCACCGCCCTGGTTGGAATCGCCGCCAGGAGCGGTGACATCCACTGGTGCGCCGTAGTTAGAGTAGCTGGACTTCTGGTCGCGCGGACCAGATGCAGCAACAGTGATGACACCCCGGCAGCTGGCCGGCGTGACGTTAGCAGCGTTCTGGCTCTCATTACCTGCTGCGACCACCACGACGGTGCCCCGGCTGCGCGCGTTATCGATCGCCTGCTGATAAGCCCGAGAGCACTTGCCCTGGCCACCGAGCGACATATTGATCACGGTCGCCGGGTTCGGGTTGCGGGGCACACCGCGCACAGTGCCACCCGATGCCCACTCGATTGCATCAACAATATCGGAGCTGTAACCACCGCACGGCCCCATGACGCGAACCGGCTGAATAGTCGCGCGCGGAGCAACACTGGCTACGCCCTCACCGTTATCGGCCACCGCGGCAGAAATACCGGCCACGTGCGTTCCATGCCACGAGGAGTTATTAGCTCGTCCACATTGACCGGGCTCCGTCCAGTCTCCCTCATCTCGTGGATTCGGATCCCATCCGTCACCGTCTCGACCGGTTTGCGGTGAAGAGATGAAGTCATATCCACCCCGCACATTCTGGTTAAGGTCCGGATGGTTTGTAATGCCGGTGTCAAGAACTGCAATGGTTTGCCCAGCGCCACGCTTGGGGGCATTTGCCCACGCGGTCTCAATGCTGGGGCCTACCGAGCCATTCAGCGACCACTGTTGGCGGAAATGTGGATCATTCACCGCCATCGGGTACATGCGCACATCCTCTTCGATGTGATCAACCTTGCCGCTGGCAAGAGCTTCTCGCATGAACTTATCCACTTCGTCGTCGCTCATCTTCCTATCGGATGTGACAACAGTGGTGCCATCTTCGCGCTCACGGACTTCCGTCACATCTGGCAACGACTCTTCCGTAGCCGTGTTGAGAGTTCTTATGCGCTCCTCAGACTTGTCCACATCATCGGAAAAGTCCACGATGAATCGCGTCGGCGCTTTGTCCTCTTGACTCTGTATGCCAACATTTGGTGCGCTAGCAATCTTCCCATCTTGCGCAGACGTCACCGGCGCTTGCGCCGAAACCATGAGCATGAGGCTCATTGGTACGGCCACATAAGCAAAGGATTTTCTAGGTTGCAATGACCTACCCCTTCAGTCAATGTTTCGGTGTTCCCAGCGACCGATACCCCTGCCTCAAAAGACATGAGCACGCTCGCCGGCTTCCTACCGTCCCGTCAAGTAACGGCACGATAACGGAACAATAACAAAGATGACGCATAAACGTAAGAATTGACTAAGTTTGCGGGCATGCTTATGTACAGGTTCTTAGTTGTTTCTAAGGTTGATGTAGTGCGCATCCTGCAGAAACCTCTCCGAAGATGCTTGACGCGCTCCCACCCCTTTTGTTCACCCCCGACCGTACAAACTGTCACGCCAGCAGCACGAAGCCCCGTGGTCTGGATGGAAACCAGCGCCCACGGGGCATTCGACGATGGTGCACGGTGGCACCTAAAATCTAGGCGACTTTCGGAGCATTGACATCTTCCGGAAGAGCATTCTTAGCCACCTCGCACAGCGCGGAGAACGCCGCGAAGTCGTTGACGGCCAGCTCGGCCAGGATCTTGCGGTCCACATCAACCTCAGCGAGCTTCAGTCCGTGGATGAGGCGATTGTAGGTGATGTCGTTCATACGGGCAGCCGCGTTGATGCGCTGGATCCAGAGCTTACGAAACTCGGACTTGCGGGCGCGACGGTCGCGGTATGCGTAGGTATGGGAGTGCAGCCACTGCTCCTTGGCCTTGCGGTAGAGACGGGAACGCTGGCCGCGGTAACCCTTGGCAGACTTGAGAATGGCGCGACGCTTCTTCTTGGCGTTAACTGAGCGCTTAACACGTGCCACAGTGATACTTCCTTAACTTCTCGTAACGGATGGATTTTCTGGGGAAAGGCAGGCGCTCGATTAAGCCATGCCGAGGAGGCGCTTAGCGCGCTTGACGTCGCCTTTAGCAACGTCGGTGGTGCCGGAGAGCTTACGGCGACGCTTGGACGAAAGCTTCTCGTTCAGGTGGCGCTTACCAGCCTGCTCGCGGCGCAGCTTGCCAGAGCCGGTGACCTTGATGCGCTTTGCGGTGCCCTTGTGGGTCTTCTGCTTCATAGTGGTAAATCCTTAAAGGCGGTGAAACGATCTAATTCTTACCCTTGCGAACCGGTCCAAAGACCATGGTCATGTTGCGGCCGTCCTGCTTTGGACGGGACTCGACCTGGCCGACCTCCTGGATATCCTCAGCGAGGCGCTCCAGCAGGCGGTACCCCAGCTCCGGACGCGACTGCTCGCGACCACGGAACATGATGGTCACCTTGACCTTGTTGCCTTTTCCCAAGAAGCGTTCAACGTTGGACTTCTTGGTCTGGTAGTCGTGCTCATCAATCTTGGGACGGAACTTCTGTTCCTTGACCACGGTTTGCTGCTGGTTCTTACGGGCCTCACGGGCCTTCTGATCCTGCTCGTACTTGAACTTGCCGTAGTCCATGATCTTGCACACGGGTGGCTTAGCGTTCGGGGCTACCTCGACGAGGTCAAGGTCAGCTTCGTACGCAAGCTTGCGTGCATCATCGGTACGGACAATGCCAACCTGCTCGCCAGACGGGCCGACGAGACGAACTTCCGGAACGCGGATGCGTTCGTTGATGCGAGCTTCAGCGCTGATGAGAACTCCTAGTGTCTAGGGCGGTTATGTGGTTCGCTACCGATTCGCCCGTGAGAATTCCCCCTCAAACAAAATCCCACGCTGCCGGTGGCACGCGTGGGAGTTCATCCGAAAACGGCGCCAGCTGCTATGGCTGCCACCGTTGTTTTGACCCTTAGCCTTCCGGTGGCCGGCGGCATCAGGTGGGAGTAACTCCACTTGCAACCTATGTACCTGTGAAGGTTCGTAGGCGGTAGTGGGTAAAGGTTAGCACTCCCCTGCTGGAGCACCAAATCTAAGCACGCAAACCGCTCTTTAGGTTATCAATGTAACGACACAATAACTTTTCGCACGCGTTTGGAACCGTTCGGGCCTTTGCGTCGTCTAAGTAGTAACCAACCATTGTTAGGAGGACCAACATGAATCAACCGCCTGATCGGATTCTTGCGGATGTTCACCGTCAACTCGGCGAACTCCGAGAGAGCACTGCGCGTTCGCAGATGCTTGTCGCCGACATCCAGGCATCCCTAAATCGCCTCACTCCTGGCCCAGCTGTAGGAAGCCCGACACCCCAAAAACAGCAGGAAGCACAACCCGTGATGGCACAACCAGCGATACAGACGGCATCGCCAGGGACAATGCCCCACCATCCGGCGCAACCGGCACCGCTGCAACCGCAGCCAAAGGAACCGGTGGTTCCTCCCAAGTCGCCGAAGCCGAAACTGTCCACCGAGCAGTTGGTGCTGCGTTGGGCGGCGGTCATCGGCTCAATCATCACGTTTGCGGGCGCATGTTTCGGCATTGCGTTGGCTATTCAAACTGGCCTCCTAGGCCCCGTTGGCCGCGTGGTGGGTGCTGCGCTTCTCGCATTCATCTTGCTGGGAGTGGGCATTAGAGTGGACCGACGCAAGGGAAGCAACGCGGGCGTCATGGCACTTTATGTGACTTCATTCCTCATCCTCATCGCGGATCTGTGGTATGCCGCGTCGGTCCAAGGTTGGCTAGGTCCCATAGCGAAAGTCGCGGTATTCCTTGCCGTGTGGTTCAGCTACCTCGCACTTGCGAAATGGCGCAATAGCCTTCAGTTGGTTTTGGCCATGTGCATCATCCTCGTGTTCCACACTTTCTTCCTTTTCACCAACAACAATCTGATCAATGGCCTCGTAATGGTCGCACCTATCGCGGTGATCCTTTTGACCTGGTGGATGGCACGGGAAGCCTCCCCACGCCTCATTGCAATTGTTCGTGGTACAGCGGGCGCACTGCTAGCTTGGCAGACCTATTTACTTGCTTTCTCCACCCCTCTCTTTTTCGACGTTTCATCGTCGGACGAACCGATCAATTTCGCGGTCACTTTCCCCCTGATCGGCCTTGTGCTTCTCGTTATTGGGGAGATCTTCTTTGCTGCACCCGGCGCTCAGCGAGCCCATAACATCGTCTCGGCCGTCGTCGTTCCGGCGATCATTTTGGTGGCCTCCTACTCACTGCTCCGTGATACTGGCACGTGGCTACCTTTCCTCATCGCCGCTGCAATAACTGTCCTTGTCACCGTTATTCGCCCGAGGAACAAAGCGGAATTCTCATCGGATCTTCTTACCGGCTGGCTTATCGTTTTGCCGTTCACATTCTTCCAGCCATTCATTGAGTCTCAGGACTTCACTGGGAATACTCCTCAGGCAGAGGCTATTCCGGTGCTGATCTTCATTGCCGTTGCTATCACCGTGTTGATGTTTTTGCACCGCCTGCAAGTCAACACGCTGGCCGTTGTAGCTAGCTGGGCATTTATGCTCTTGGTCGGCGTTCTTCCCATGCTTGCGTACACCTTGAATCCTTCTACCCCCACCCGCTGGTCCTGGTTCACGCTGATCCAAGGCCTTCTGCTGGCAGCCTTGCTCGTTATCGCTGTGACACGAAAAGCCCTGTGGCACGGAGTAGCCACCCAGGCGCGCGCCGTTTTTGCTGGTTATGGCCTCATTCTGGAGATGTTAGCGGTAGTGACTATCGTCGACTTGCTTTGGCGGATCTCTACCGAAGTGGCTGGCGCCCCGAGCGAGGCGGTCGTGGAAAGCTCTCGAATGGGCTTCTACAACGGCCACATGATTGTATCCATCTCCTGGATGGCTGCTGCTTCCTGGCTTTTGCTCAAACGCCCCGGAGCTATGGACACCAAGACCCTGCGCACCACTGGTTTGGTCATGGCCATAGTGGCTACGGGCAAGCTGGTCTTCTTCGACATGGCGGCGCTTGGCGGAATCCCACGCGTGCTCACATTCATCGTCTGTGGTCTGCTCCTCATCGCCGTTGCGATCAAGGGCGCACAACGCAAGACCACAGCTGCCAACACCAGTCCCGCCGATGTAGATGTTGATGTGCTCGAGCGACGAAACTAAACCATTTTGCTCAGGAACTGGCCGGTGAAGGATCCCTTCACCTTGGCCACATCCTCGGGTGTGCCTTCGGCAACGACGGTTCCACCGCCGGAGCCACCTTCAGGGCCCATATCGATGATCCAGTCAGCACACTTGATCACATCGAGGTTGTGCTCAATAACTAGGACAGAGTTGCCCTTATCTACCAAACCATTGAGCACGAGCATGAGTTTGCGGATGTCCTCAAAGTGAAGGCCCGTCGTCGGCTCGTCGAGAATGTAGATTGTGCGCCCGTTAGAGCGCTTCTGCAGCTCGGCAGCCAGCTTCACGCGCTGGGCCTCACCACCAGACAACGTCGTGGCGGATTGGCCGAGGCGGACGTAGCCCAAGCCGACGTCGCAAAGCGTCTGCAGATACCGGTGAATTGACGTGATGGGTTCAAAGAACTCGGTGGCCTCACTGATGGGCATATCCAGCACTTCGGCGATGTTCTTGCCCTTGTAGCGGACCTCAAGCGTTTCGCGGTTGTAGCGCGCGCCGCCACACACCTCACACGGCACATACACGTCAGGCAGGAAGTTCATCTCAATCTTGATAGTGCCGTCGCCGCGGCACGCTTCGCAGCGACCACCCTTGACGTTGAAGGAGAAGCGACCCGCCTTGTAGCCACGAACCTTTGCTTCTTGAGTCTCAGCAAAGAGGTTGCGGATCTTGTCAAAGACTCCCGTGTACGTTGCCGGGTTTGAGCGAGGCGTACGTCCAATCGGCGACTGATCCACCTGTACCAGTTTGTCTAGGTGCTCTAGGCCCTCAACTTTTTTGACACGTCCTGGAACCTGGCGGGCACCGTTGAGTCGGTTCTGCAGAGTCTTGGCCAGAATCTGGTTGACCAGGGTGGACTTGCCGGAACCGGAAACGCCCGTGACAGCGACGAGAACACCGAGTGGAATGTCCACCGAAACGTTGTCCAGGTTGTTTTCCCGAGCACCAACTACTTTCAACTGGCGCTTCTTGTCGCGCGGGCGACGTGTTTCTGGAACGGCAATTTGCTTCTTGCCTGAAAGGTAATCACCAGTCAGCGAGTTCTTGGCTGTCAGGATTCCCTTCGGGGGTCCCTGGTAGACCACTTCCCCACCGTATTCACCGGCGAAGGGGCCGATGTCAATGAGCCAGTCCGCTTCCCGGATTGTGTCTTCATCGTGCTCGACCACAACGAGGGTGTTGCCAATATCGCGGAGCTTCTTCAAGGTGGAAATAAGTCGCTGGTTATCGCGCTGGTGCAGGCCAATGGAGGGCTCATCCAGAACGTACAAAACACCGGCGAGACCGGAACCGATCTGGGTGGCCAGTCGGATGCGCTGTGCTTCACCGCCGGACAGGGTCCCGGCAGAGCGGGACAGGGTGAGGTAGTTCAAGCCGACATCCAGTAGGAAGTGCAGGCGCGCCTGGATTTCCCGCAGCACTGCGCCTGCAATCATTTCTTCGCGATATCCCAGGACCAGGTTGTCCAGGTACTCAGAAGCATCTTCAACGGAAAGTTCGGTGAGTCCAGCGATGGACTTCTCACCATGCGTGGTGGAATCCAAACGCACGGCCAAGATTTCCGGCTTCAGACGCGCACCATGACACGTCGGGCAAGCCACATCACGTGTGTAGGCCATGAAGCGCTCTTTGGTGTGCTCTGAATCAGACTGCTCTATCTTTCGGTGCAGGTATCCCCGCACGCCCTCGAAGGCGGCGGTGAAGGAGCGCTGGCGCCCATAGCGGTTCTTGTATCGGACGGACACCTTCGTATCAGTGCCGTTGATCAGGGCATCTCGGTGGCTCTTCTTTAAGCTGGACAAGGGCGCTTCTGGGTCGAAGCCTTCCTCCTTCGCCAGGGCAATGATGAGTTTGGCAAAGTACCCCTTATTAGGGCTGGAGTTCCACGGCTGGAATGCGTCTACTGCTGGTGCATCTGGGTCTGGGATGACCAAGTCCGTGTCGATCTCAGCGCGGGTTCCCAAGCCATCACACGCTGGGCAGGCACCAAAGGGAGAGTTAAAGGAAAACGCGCGTGGCTCGTACTCCTCCACGCCGAGGGTGTGGCCATTCGGGCACGCCATCTTCTCGGAGAAGATCACCACTCGATCCGGATCATCAGCATCTTTTTCAACCCAGTCGAAGGCCACGAGCCCGTCGGCAAGCTTGAGCGCAGTTTCCACGGAATCAGTGAGACGCTGCTTCTGACTCTCTTTGACTGTGAGACGATCCACCACAACGTCAATATTGTGCTTGATTTGCTTCTGTAGCTTCGGCGGATCGCTTAACGTATACGTCTCACCATCCACGTTGACGCGGGCATAGCCTTGTGTGGCAAGGTCAGCGAAGAGGTCTACAAACTCACCCTTGCGTTTACGCACAATTGGCGCAAGCACCTGGAATTTGGTGCGCTCCGGGTTCTCCATCACCTGATCCACAATTTGCTGTGGTGTTTGTCTTTCAATCACCGCATCACACACTGGACAATGCGCCGTGCCCGCGCGGGAGTAAAGGAGGCGCAGGTAGTCGTAGATCTCCGTAATCGTGCCCACCGTGGAACGAGGGTTACGGTTAGTTGATTTCTGGTCTATAGACACAGCTGGGCTCAGCCCATCAATGTAATCAACCTCGGGTTTGTCCATCTGCCCCAGGAACATGCGCGCATAGGAGCTCAGTGATTCGACGTAACGGCGCTGGCCTTCAGCAAAGATCGTGTCAAAGGCAAGAGAGGACTTCCCAGAACCTGACAGCCCGGTAAACACCACCATTTTGTCGCGGGGTAGTTCAATGTCTATTCCCTTGAGGTTGTGTTCGCGTGCTCCGCGGACAATCAGCTTCTCAGCCACAGGCAGTGCATCCCCTTGTTTCAGTTGATGGTTGGATCCTCGAACAAAGATACCAACGCTAGCCGCTGACTAATCATTCCCGCAGCATCAACCCACGCAAGCGGCTGGCTTCTCATAGAGTAGGCGCCATGAACACTCTGACCCTTCACTCCGTTTCCGTATCCCCAATGGATAACAATTGTTACCTGTTGGCGTGTGGTGAGCAGGGTTTGCTTATCGACGCTGCCGCGGAACCACACACTCTCCTTTCCATGGCTGAATCCGCCGGAGTGCGCATCACCGATGTCCTGACAACGCATCGGCACGCAGACCACGTCGGAGCTTTGAAGGAGATCCTCGAAGCAACTGGAGCGAACCACTGGGGTTCCTTCCTTGACGCGCCGGCGCTGCCCGTTGCGCCGGATCATGAGCTGCATGAGGGGGACACACTCGACTTCGCTGGGCACGAATTCCCTGTCCATATCCTCCGCGGGCACACGCCCGGCGGTGCATCCATTGCCGCTGAGATTGATGGCACAGTAAATCTCTTCGTCGGCGATTCCCTCTTCCCCGGCGGAGTGGGCGGGACGAACGGCGAAGGCGATTTTGTCCGCTTGTTCACGGATGTGAAAGAAAAACTTTTTGATCAATATCAGGATGATGCGATCGTGCGCCCAGGACACGGAAAACCGACAACATTGGGTGCAGAGCGACCACATCTGGACGAATGGTGGAAGCGTCGCTGGTAGTTTTCCCTGCCAGCCTGCCGGGATCCGTCTACAGTAGGAAGAACGGACTATCCCCGAAGTAGAGAAGGATTGAGTATGATCCGCAAACTAGCTCGACCGATGCTCGCCTCTGTGTACATCGCAGATGGTGTCAACTCGGTCACCAAAGCTTCCGAGCATGCAAAAAGCGCTGAGAAGGTAGCTGGCGCTGTGAAGTCGGTGCTCCCGGCTCAGTACGCCAGCTTTATCCCTTCTGACCCGGAGACTCTGGCCAAGATTGGTGGCGGTGTAAAAATCGGCGCTGGTTCCACTTTCGCACTGGGCAAGGCTCCGCGCCTGTCCGCTGCTCTGCTGGCTGGCTCTTCCGTAGCCACCCTGCTTGGTCGCAATGCGTTCTGGGAGGCATCCAATGAGTCCGAGAAAACACGCCAGCGCAATGGTGCGTTGACCAACGTTGCTCTCCTCGGCGGTGTGCTGATCGCTGCTGCTGACACCCAGGGCAAGCCTGGTCTGGCGTGGCGTGCTCAGGACGCAGCAAAGCGTTCTAAGAAAAATATTCAGCAGGCTCTGCCGACCCAGTCTGAGTCTGAAAAGGCTCTAAAGAAGGCTGGCGAGTGGTTCCAGGACACCCGTGAGACGGTGACCGAGTCCGCTCAGCAAGCAGCTCACCAGGTGTCAGACTACGTGGATGACAACAAAGGTGACTGGAAGAAAGTCGCTGAGAAGTGGGCTGGCAAGGCTACTGATGTTGCTCATGATGCCGCTGACTGGGCTGAGGACACATACAAGGACCTCAAGCCGAGCAAGGTTCAGCAGTACAAGGCTAAGCGCCAGGTGAAGGGCCTGATCGGTGACGTGCAGGGCCGTATTGAGGACTTGCAGCCGTCCGCACTGGACAAGTTCAAGACAAAGCGCAAGGTGAACTCTGTCGTGGGCGACCTTCAGGACGCACTGGATGACTTTGGCCCGTCTGCTTTGGACAAGTTCAAGGCAAAGCGCCAGGTGAAGAAGGGCGCTGCGAAGGCTCAGAAAACCGCACAAAACGCGATTGACACCCTGCAAGATGCCTTTGACAATCTTGATGCTGCTCCGAGCCGCCGTCAGAAGCGCAAGCTCAAGAAAAAGGTGAACAAAGCAGAGAAGACGGCCAAGAAAGCCGTGAAGAAGGCAGAGAAGAAGTTCAAGTAATTTCTCTCGCTGCTGCCTTTTAGTGTGACAGCCTTATTGCCGGTTTTCCAGCAATAAGGCTGTTTCTCTTTTCGCGCTAGACTAGACCGTCACTGTTTACACGCGAACCGTTCAACAATTCTGAGTAAAGGAGAGTGTGCGTAGTGGCTGATCAGTCCGGCGCCTCTTCCCTGGGATCCCAGGAGGCAGTGAAGCATGAGCAGGCCTACGTGGATCTGCTCTTTGCCCACTTGGACCGAGAAGTGTCTGGCGCGCAAGAACGCTTGGAGGAAGTTCAGAGGGATGTGGACCCGGATAACCCGGATGCGGATGCATTAGTACGACGTGAAACGGAGTATCACGGGCTGAATGCGAAGCTGGATGCGTTGAGTATCGCCGAGACCGGTCTCGTCTTTGGACGTATCGATGTTGAGGATGACTCCCCAGAAAGCCCCGTCCCCGGATTGCCCAACCTGGATCGACGCTATATCGGCCGCATGGGCATGGTTGACCGAGAAGATAACTACCGCACGCTCTTGCTGGACTGGCGTGCCCCGATGGCCCGGCCGTACTACCTGGCTACCACTGCGCACCCGGAAGGAGTTGTCTCACGCCGCAATATCCGCATGCGCGGGCGGACAGTCACTGGCGTTGATGACGATGTATTGAGTGGGCCTGGTGCAGATGAACCCGGTAGGGATTCTGGTGTGGGCAGTGAGGCAGCACTGCTGCGCGCCTTGAACGCACCCCGCACCGGCCACATGCAGTCCATCGTTGAAACAATCCAGCGCGAACAGGACCAGATTATCCGCGATAGAACCCGCGGTGTGCTGGTTGTCACGGGTGGTCCTGGCACCGGAAAAACTGCTGTTGCTCTCCACCGTATTGCCTATTTGTTGTACACCTGGCGTGACCAGTTGGCCCGCACCGGTGTTCTTATCGTTGGGCCCAATCGGACCTTTTTGGACTACATCTCGCGCGTACTCCCAGAACTTGGTGAGACCGGCGTGGTACTGAGCACCGTTGAGGATCTGGTCCCCGGTTTCACTCCGACCCTGCTGGATGATCTGCTCACCCGCGAGGTCAAGGGTTCGGGGGAAATGGTCACGATTCTTTCCCGCGCGGTGCGGAATTATCAGCTGGTGCCCGGCGCGTCGATTCCGCTCAAGATCGATGGTATTGAGATCGCGGTGACACCTGAGATGATCGCCGCAGCGCGCACTCGTGCTCGTCGCAGCCGCAAACCGCACAATGATGCGCAAGCGGTCTTCGCCGAAATTCTCACGCAGCTCCTCGCGGAGGCGATGGCTGAGCGCATCGGTGCGGACCCACTGGGTGGGGCTAACTTGCTCTCGCACGCCGATGTGGACCAGCTGCATGATGATCTTGCGGAGGAGCCCCAGGTCACGGCGCTCATTTCGGAGCACTTCCCTATTCTCGATCCCGTTGATGTGCTCACCGAATTTCTGAGCAGCCGTGATGCGATCAGTGCGGCCGCGCATGATTATGATGAGGAAACGCAGGACGCGCTCTACCGCGACGACGGTGACGCATTCACTGCGTCAGACACCGCGCTTATCGACGAGTTGTACACCCTCATCGGCATCCCCACCCCCACCGACGAAGTGGAGAAAGCCGAACGCCAATGGCGTGAACTCGTGGCAGATGCGGAAGATGCGCTGGACATCTTGGCGTCTTCGGCGAACACGGATACGGACGATGAGTTCGAGGCAGAGGTTTTGTCTGCCCACGACATCATCGATGCTGAGACCCTGGCTAGTCGCCAGCGTGAAACAGACGTACGGTCCACCGCCGAACGAGCCAGCGCTGATATGACCTGGGCCTACGGCCACGTCATCGTGGATGAGGCACAAGAGCTCACGCCTATGGAATGGCGGATGGTGTTCCGTCGCTGCCCGTCGAAGTGGATGACCCTTGTTGGGGATACGGCTCAGACTTCCTCCCCTGCCGGGGTAGACGATTGGTCCAGTGCCCTTGAGCCCTTCGTGGGGCAGCGTTTCGTCTCCCATAAACTCACGGTCAACTACCGCACACCAGAAGAAGTGATGGAGGTAGCCAACGATGTGTTGAAGGCTATCGATCCGGATGCGGAACCCGCCGTGACTGTCCGTTCATCGGGCCACCCCGTGCGTTTCCTCCCCGAAGACACAGACGCCACCACGGTTCATACTGAATTGGACAAGCTCGGAGGACTCGTCGCCGTGATCAACAAAGACAATGTGGGGACGGTGAAAGGGTTGGAGTTCGACCACGTCATCGTGGATAAACCCCATGAGATCATCGCAGGTTCCCCTCAGGGGCGACAAGACCTGTACGTGGCACTGACACGTGCCACTCAAACTCTTACCGTGATCGGCGAGTTCTAAGCCACGGTGTGAACGATCATCACATCACAATCGGACTGACGCGCAACGTCGGCCGGAACGGAACCGAGCAAGCGGCCCGTCAAAGAATTAATGCCGCGGTTACCCACGACGAGAAGATCCGCATCATACTCAGTCACGATGGCCATGAGCGCCTCAACCGGGGTGCCTGAACGCACAGTGGTGACCACATCTGTTGCACCATGCTGTTGAGCGTGCTCAGCGGCGGCGACAAGATTCGACTTCGCCGTCTCATCCCCAAGAATCGTATTGGAGTCCTGGCGCAGCGTCCCCGCAACATCCTCCTCAGACTCATAGTACGCACACCCGATAACAAGCTTCGAATTAAAAGCTGAGGCAATCTCAGCGGCGCGCTCAACTGCCAGCAGCGAAGAGTGTGAACCGTCCGTGCCAACAACAACAGTGTTGTACTTGCTCATGTTGCGCCTTTCGCTTCTACTTTCCACGAGGCCCTTTCACGGGCCGTGTCTTCTTTGGCCACTATATACACTCGCAGAACACCTGCGTTCGGCAGGCCAGATTACCTGCTCAGATATGAATTAGATCCCAGCCTCTTTCACACCGCGAAGTTCTTTCTTCAGATCCGCAATCTCATCACGCAAGCGTCCTGCCAACTCAAACTTGAGTTCACGGGCGGCGGCGGTCATCTGAACCGTAAGATCGTCGATAAGCTTTTGTATCTCGTCCGAAGCCATCGTTGAGGTATCGCGCCCTTCGACCATCGCTGTGTCCCCAGCGAGACTCTCCTCCGGCGCACCGCGTTCCTCGCCGTTACGCTCATAGACCTCGTCGAGAATATCCGCAATCTTCTTCCGCAACGGCTGCGGATCAATCCCATGCTCCTTGTTGTACGCGATCTGCTTCTCGCGGCGCCGCTCTGTCTCATCAATCGCCTCACGCATGGAATCTGTGATGTTGTCTGCATACATGATGACCTCACCCGACACGTTTCGAGCGGCACGACCGATCGTCTGAATGAGGGACTTGGTGGAACGCAGGAAGCCTTCCTTATCCGCATCGAGGATGGCCACGAGGGAGACCTCTGGGAGGTCCAGACCCTCGCGCAGCAGGTTGATGCCCACCAGGACGTCATACTCACCCAAACGCAGTTGGCGGAGTAGCTCGACGCGCTGCAACGTATCAATATCCGAGTGCAAATACCGCACGTTGATACCATTGTCCAGCAAAAAATCCGTGAGATCTTCCGCCATCCGCTTGGTCAAAGTGGTGACCAGGACGCGCTCATCCTTCTTCGTGCGCTCACGGATTTCATGAATGAGATCATCAATCTGCCCCTTCGTTGGGCGCACGTGTACCTTCGGGTCCACCAGGCCCGTGGGGCGAATAACCTGCTCAACAAACTCTCCGCCAGAGGCCTCCAGTTCATAGTCCCCCGGCGTAGCGGACATGTACACGGTCTGGCCCACGCGCTCCTCAAACTCATCAAAAGTGAGTGGGCGGTTATCCACGGCTGAAGGAAGACGGAAACCGAACTCGACGAGGTTGCGCTTGCGCGACATATCACCCTCGTACATGCCACCGATCTGCGGAACGGTGACGTGGGACTCATCGATGATGGTGAGGAAGTCTTCCGGGAAGTAGTCAATGAGGGTGGCTGGCGCAGAGCCTGCCTCACGTCCGTCAATATGCCGCGAATAGTTCTCAATGCCGGAACAAAAACCCACTTGTTGGATCATTTCCAGGTCATACTCCGTACGCATACGCAGGCGCTGCGCCTCAAGGAGCTTGCCCCGGTTTTCCAAAACCTCCAAGCGGTCAGCGAGCTCCTCCTTGATGGCTTCAATGGCTTTTTCCATGCGATCTTCCGTGGCCACATAGTGCGTAGCCGGGAAGATACGCAGTTCATCGCGCTGCTGGAGAACATCACCAGTGAGTGGGTGGATGTAGTAAAGCGCATCTACTTCATCCCCGAAGAACTCCACGCGCACAGCCACTTCCTCATAGGCCGGAATAATGTCAACGGTGTCGCCCTTCACGCGGAAGGTCCCACGCTTGAAGTCCACGTCATTGCGCTCATACTGCACATCCACCAGCAGGCGCAGGAAGCGGTCACGCTCAATCTCTTCACCAACGCGCAGCAGAAGCGAACGATCCAGATAGGACTGCGGTGTGCCCAGACCGTAGATGCAGGACACGGATGACACGACGACGACATCTCGTCGACTAAGTAGCGCAGATGTAGCCGAGTGGCGCAAACGCTCCACATCATCATTGATCGACGAATCCTTCTCAATGTAGGTATCCGTCTGCGCGATATAGGCCTCTGGTTGGTAGTAGTCGTAGTACGATACGAAATACTCAACCGCGTTGTTAGGCAATAGCTCACGCAACTCCGTGGCCAACTGTGCAGCCAATGTCTTGTTGGGCGCCATCACGAGCGTGGGGCGCTGTTGCTGTTCAATCAGCCACGCTGCGGTTGCTGACTTACCAGTACCGGTAGCACCCATGAGAACCACGTCCGGCTCCCCTGCTCGCAGCCTTCTATCCAGCTCCTTAATCGCTGCAGGCTGATCGCCGGAGGGCTCGAATTCAGAGACAACTTCAAACTGTTTCTCCGAGCGTTCCACCTCACCTACTGGGCGAAACTCTGAATGAGACAAAACGGGGTGTTCAGCAGCAAAAGCCATGGAGGCCAGTCTATAGAGATGCACGGGTGAAGGTGGGGCCGGTGGTCTCCTTCCGCGAGCCCAACACCTCTTTCCCAATTCTTCAGCAACTACTTCACGCTTTTGTCTGCATCGCTTACCGGAGTTCACAAAATTGCGAAACACTCCCTGAGTGGCATTCAAACAGTTGCGATGGTTTCACGGCATTACCTAAGCTTGCATGCATGGTCTCGCATTCACCCCTGTCAGTCGCGCGCGACGCAATCGCTGCGTCGGGCTATCGGCATAACGAGGTGGCTGCATATCTAGGCATCGATGCATCGAAGCTCTCCAAGTCCCTCTCCGGTGTCCGGCGTTTTAGCCAGACAGAACTGGAACGCTTGGCAGAACTGACTGGCGTTGATGTGGAAGCCTTAAGACCATCGCCGAAAGAAGGCCACGCGACACCGAATCCCCGCCATTCCGGTGAGGAGTTCGCGCGCCGTCAGCAAAAGATTGTGGACGGCGCCTGGCCGCTGTTCACTTCCCGCGGATACCAGGCGGTCACCATCGCCGAGATCGCCCGCAACGCTGGGATTTCCACCTCAGCAGTCCACTATTACTTCCACTCAAAGAATGACATCTTCATTGCCACGTTGGACCGGTGTTCAGAACAAGCAGCCGCTCGCCGGGCATTCGTTGCAGAAATCGCGGATCCCGCCGAGCGTCTACTCGCCTTTGCAGAAGTAACGCTTGACGGCTCACCGGAGTCATTCTGCGAATGGACCACATGGGCACAGTTTTGGGCATCTTCCGCCGCTTTTGAAGACGCGAAGCGCGCCACAGCCGTGGCCTACGCACGGTGGCAGAAGCAGATGCGCAGCATTGTTGAGGATGGAATTGCCACTGGCTGTTTCATTGCTCACGACCCGGAATCCATGATCAACGCCGTTACAGCGATGATCGATGGGCTCGGCGTGCGCATGCTCGCAGGGGTGCTCTCCCCTGCTGCCGCGAAGGAAGCTGTGACTGCCTACCTGAATACGTGGATTGTGCAGCCCGATGCGACAGAACTCGTATCGGCTACACCCACACTTAAGGAGAATTACGCACCATGATTGACCTCACACGCCGGCAACTGTTCGGCGCCACGGCAGTCGCTGGAACAGCAGGCGCACTAGCCTCATGCTCCACGCAGATGCCGGCCGAACAGATTGATACGTCCGGCCCGCCACGCAAGGGTGGCAAACTCCGCGTCGGACTCGTTGGTGGTTCTACGGCCGACACGGTGGACGCCCATATCCCAGCTAGTGCCAGCGATGCGGCGCGCGTCATAAACCTCTACGAGCTTCTTGTTCGACGAGGGTACGACTACGAGTTGGAATACCGCTTGGCTGAATCGATTGAATCGAATGAGGCAGCTACCGAATGGACTGTGGTTTTACGTGAGGGTGTGAAGTTCTCTGATGGTCGCCCAGTTCGGCCCCAGGATGTTGTGGCAACGCTTGAACGCGTGGCCGATCCAGAGGACCCCAAAAATGGCGCTGGTTCCATCGCTCACGTAGAAGCGATGGAGGTTATTGATAATCGCTCCCTGGTGATCAAGCTCTCCCAGCCGGATGCGGCGTTCGTAGACACTTTGGCCGAGTACCAGATGGGCATCGTGCCGGAGGATTATGACCCGAAGAATCCCATCGGTGCTGGCCCGTTCAAACTGATGAACTTCAGCCCAGGGCGCTCCACATCGCTGGCACGGAATGAGCACTACTTCGAAGGTCCTGCGAACTTAGATGAAGTGCACATCATTGACTTCTACCAAGAAGACGCGATGCTCAATGCTCTATTGTCATCCCAGGTCGATGGCATTGGTGCGTTAAACCACGCGCTCGTTCGTGTCATCGAAGCAGATCCGCGTTTGAATGTGGTCAGCTCTGAAACAGGTATGTGGTTGCCGTTCACAATGCGTGTCGACGTTGAGCCTTTTGACGACGAGCGCGTGCGCCAAGCAATGCGCCTAGCGGCAGACCGCCCTGGTATGGTCAATCAAGTTTTCTCTGGTGAGGGCCAGGTGGGCAACGATATGTTCGCCCTGTACGACTCGGCCTACCCGCATGAGTTCCTGCAGCGCGAGCAGAATATTGAAGAAGCCAAGCGTCTCCTCGCCGAAGCTGGTTACTCCGATGGCATCGACGTTGAGCTAAATACCTCTGAGATTGCTTCCGGCGCTATCCGTGCGGCACAGGTTTACGCGGAGCAGGTGCGCGAGGCCGGCATTCGGGTGAAGATCAACCAAGTGGATTCCACCACCTTCTGGGCAGAAGGCAATTACTTGTCCTACCCGTTCTCCCAGAGCTTTTACTACACTCGTAACTTCCTGGAGCAGGTGAACCGCTGCGCCACTGCTGATGCGCCATTCAATGAGACTCATTGGGTAGATGATGAGTTCACCGCGAAGACCATCAAGGCGCGTTCCTTGTCCGATGATCGTGAGCGCACCAAGCTGATCAAGGAACTGCAGCAAGACCTGTATGACCGCGGTGGCTATATCATTTGGGGCTTCCCCAACAACATTGATGCGTATCACAACTATGTGGCTGGTGCCCGCCCTCATCCGAGTGGTGTGGCGTTGTCCCAGGCACTCTTCTACGACATGTGGATTGCGGAGGCATAAACCATGGGCAAAATGATTCTTCGCAGACTCGGTCTGAGTCTCTTCATCCTTCTCGCCGTGTCCATCATCGTTTTCTGCGCGACGCTGCTTCTGCCAGGTGATCCGGCACGTGCAATCCTCGGCCAGCAGGCAACCCCGGAGCGTATCGCTGCACTGGAAGCTCAAATGAACTTGGACAAGAGTCCTTTTGAGCGGTACTTCCTGTGGCTCGGCGGTGTGGTCACCGGGGACTTTGGTATGTCCACCACAACAGGTGGTCCCGTATCAGAGCTGCTGGGTGAACCCCTGGTCAACTCCCTGATCCTCATGGTGTTGGCCGCGCTCGTTGCCATTCCGGTGGGCATCCTGCTGGGTGTCTACGCCGCATGGTGGCGTGGCTACAAGCGTGATAGCGCTATCACCTGGGTGACGTTGATCCTCGCAGCCATGCCGGAGTTCGTCATCGGTATTCTCCTCATCACGCTTTTTGCTACATCGGTATTCCAAGTCCTTCCGGCAGTGACCATGTCGCCACCAGGCACAGCTGTGTGGGAGTACCCATCCCAGCTGATCTTGCCCACGTTGACACTGGCTCTCGTGGTCAGTCCTTACATAGCCCGAATGACGCGCGCAACGATGATTGAGACCTTGGACTCTGGCTACGTGGAAATGGCACGCCTCAAGGGTGTTCCTGAGCGCCGTGTGATCTTCCGCCACGCACTCCCCCACGCTGTCGGTCCGATTGCTCAGGTTGTAGCAATTCAGCTGGCCTGGCTGGCGGGTGGCATCGTCGTGGTCGAGTACCTGTTCCGTTACCCCGGTCTCGGTGTCGCCATGATCGACGCCGTGAATTACCGCGACGTCCAAGTGGTGCAAGCAGTCACATTGCTGATCGCCGCCGTATACGTCGTAGTCAACCTGCTCGCTGACGTGGTGAGCATCATGGCCAACCCGAAGCTAAGGAGCAACTAATGTCTCAGCCACAGCTGAATCCACACTCCCCCACCCCGGTGCCTGTCTCAGCCGAGACGCAGGATGAGCACGCCACTGAGCTGAAGACTTCCCTGTCCAAACCAGCACCAATTTACAAGCGCATTTGGGCCCAGCCGGAGGGCAAGGTTGGTGCGATCCTAACTGGACTTGTGCTCCTTGTCGCACTGATCGGCTACTTCTTCGCCGAGCAAATCACCGGTTACTCGACCACTGAGTTCCTCGGCCTACCGTTCACCAGCGATGGCACGTTTGGTACGGACAACCTCGGTCGCTCTGTTGCCTCCCGCTTCATTGCCGGTGGGTTGCTGCTGTTGGTCACCGCTTTCCTCGCCACCGTGCTTGGCATGCTCGTGGGCACCCTCCTGGGCATGATTGCTGGATACGCGGGCGGGAAGACTGATGCAGTAATCATGCGCATCAATGACATTTTCCTGGCCTTCCCGCAGCTCATCTTTGCCATGTTGGCGATTGTGATCTTCGGACCTTCCGCAACGGTCCTGGTGTTGGTCATCGGTCTCACCCACGCCCCGCGTATCGCGCGTGTGGCGCGCGCCTCCACGCTATCTGTGACCAATGAGGACTACATCCGTGCCGCACAGATGTACTCCGTCCCGCATTGGAAGATTCTCACCCAGGAAATCCTTCCCAATATCACTGGGCCGCTGTCCGTGGAAGCCGGTTTGCGTCTCACCTATTCCATCGGTTCAATCGCTTCCCTGTCCTTCTTGGGCTTGGGTATCCAGCCACCCGCTGCGGACTGGGGTTTGATGATCAATGAAAACCGCATCGCTTTGTCCATCCAGCCATGGGGTGTTGTGCTTCCGGTGTTTGCCATCGCACTGCTCACCATTGGCACTAACATGCTCGCGGATGCGACAGCCCGGGCAACTGCAACGACCGCTATGCCGATTAAGCGCACCGGCCCGAAGGCTGAAAGTGTGCGTCAGGAAAAGGTAGAGCCGATCCACAACGAGGAGGTATAACCGTGACCACCGCAACTAACTCAGGTGGCCCGGACCCGGCCAATCAGCCTGAACAGGACGCATCGAGTGGCATCAACCTATGGGAGGCCGCCGGCCTCCAGGGTGAGTACACGCCACCACCGCGCACCGAAGAAACACTGGTGATGCGTTGCCGCGATCTTCGCCTGGCAACGTTTGAGGGCACCGAAATCCTTCATGGTGTCGACTTTGATCTCTACCGCGGTGAGATCGTCGGTCTCGTCGGCGAGTCCGGCTCTGGTAAAACCACCGCTGGTCTTGCCACGATGGGACACTTCCGTACCGGTCTGATCAAGACTGATGGCACTATCACACTGCACACGCGTGATGGTGAATCGATCGACATCTTCAGTCTGAATGAGGACCAACTACGTGATCTGCGTGGTGGCCGTGTTGCCTACATCCCGCAGGATCCAGCACTGAGCCTGAATCCTGCGATGCGCGTCGGCGACCAGATCCGTGAAGTCCTGGACATCCACGGCTACGGTTCTGATGCTCAGGAGCGCGAAGACCGCGTGCGCGAAGTTATGCGTGGCGTGGACTTGCCAGACACCGATGAATACTTGAGTCGCTGGCCCCACCAACTTTCCGGTGGCCAACAGCAGCGCGTCGGTATCGCTATGGCTTTTGCCATGTACCCTGACGTGCTCATCTGTGATGAGCCGACAACCGGCCTTGACGTGACCACCCAGAACCACGTTTTGAAGACGATTCGCACGATGACGGTGAAGAACGATGTTGCATCGCTCTACATCACCCACGATCTTGCTGTTGTTGCGGAACTAGTGGACCGCGTCGTGGTGATGCTGCGCGGTGACATCGTCGAAGAAGGGCCGTACAACACCGTTTTGTACACTCCGAAGCACCCGTACACCAATAAGCTGCTCGCAGCCATTCCGGACCTGGCGGGCCGCAAAGATATCGCTGGCTTTGCCCGCTGGAGTGTTGCGGAAGGTGCTCAGGGCACCTCTGTTACTGCAGAAACGCCCACAGATAAACAGGAGCAACAACGCAAGCACAATGCGCTGCTAGAGATCCGTGACCTCAAGATGGCGTATGGCTCCAACCAGGTGCTCCACGGAATCAACCTGACGGTGGAGCCCGGCGAATCCATCTTGATTCTGGGTGAGTCCGGTTCCGGTAAAACGACATTGTCGCGTTCTGTAGTGGGCTTGAACGATGGCTACACCGGCGATGTTCTCCTCCGTGGCGAGAAACTTGCTCCGAGTAGTCGTGCCCGCACCCTCCCACAGCGCAAGGATGTCCAGTACATCTTCCAGTCCCCCTTCTCGTCTTTGAACCCACGTCGCACAATCGGTGAATCAATGAGTGTCCCATTGGTCATTGCGGATGAGCTTTCTAAGGACGAGCAGCGTGCCATCGTTGAGGAAACTCTAGAAGCTGTACAGCTGGACCGGAGCTTCTACGATCGCCGTCCGGGTGACCTCTCCGGTGGTGAGCGCCAGCGCGCCGCTATCGGTCGCGCATTGGTGAGCACGCCCTCCGTGCTTGTGTGTGATGAGGTGACATCGGCCCTGGACGTGTCCGTTCAGGCCAGCATCCTCAAACTGCTCGCCGAACTGCGCCATGAGCGCGATTTGGCCATGTTGTTTGTCACCCACAACATCGCACTCGCCCGCCACATTGCCACTCGCGTGGCCGTGTTGAACAAGGGCGTCATTGTCGACGAAGGTCCTGTGGACGAGGTTCTGGAAAACCCGCAGCATGAGTACACGAAGGAGCTTCTGGCCAACATTCCTTCGCTCTAATGGTTCCTCGAGCGGTGGGTAAAACACCGTTCGACGCCTTCGCCGTCTCCACCGCCACCGACAGGAGGTTGTGGGAGACGGCGCTCAAATTTCTGCAGGTCTTAAGGGAAGCATTTCGTCGGTACAGTGGGTTGTGTATGCACTTTATTGAAGACCTACCTACAAGGAGGCCTGCACACGTGGCTGAGAAAACCACTATTACCCCGCACCCCTCAACATTGGATCTGAAGGTTCTTGAGGTCCCGCCGCTGTTTGGCACGCTCGATGCGTATAAGCACGCACTCTCAGCAGTGCTTGATGAGGGTACGTTGAGCCACGCCAACGAAATCGTCGAAAAGTTCCGCACAGGCGCTGGGCCCAAGCTTGATGCTGCGCTGCGTGAGCGCGCCGAAGCACGCGCGGCCGTGGGCACGAACTGGCTTAACGACGAGTGGTATTCCAGCTATCTCACCGTCCGTGATCCACTGCCGTTGAGCACAAATGTGGGCTTCCAGCTTGCTCTCCCGGTGGAGCAAACACCCGTCGGCCTGGACCGCGCTGTCGAATTTATCCGACGCGCCGCAGTCGTGCACCTGCAAGTGGCCTCCAAGGATCTGCCTGAGGATGTGGATGCCCGCGGTAACCGCATCACCCTGAACCAATGGTTCGTTTACGGAGGGGGCCTGCGTCATCCGCTGCCGAATGAAGACGCCATTTGGCAAAGCGACCTCGATGAAACGAACCGTGAGATCGGCGTTTTTGTTAACGGTCGCCTCTTTGCCATCCGCATCACTGACAGTTCCGGCAAACTCGTCTCTGCCGAGACCTTGCGGTCTGCTTTGGAGAGCATTCAAGCAGCGGCAACTGAACCATCTGACATTGACTTCAACGCTCCTTCCCTCCTGGGATCCGGCGTGCTTGGGGAGCTTCTTCCGGAGATACTGAACCAGAGCGACAACGAATCGACGTACAAGCGCTTGAGTGACATGCTCTTCACGGTCGAGCTGCTTAACGACGAAGACAAGACGAATAACCAGCGCATCCGTGAAGCAACATTCACCCCACGCGGTGCGTGGACGTACAAAGCGTTGAGCTACCAGGTGAGCCTCAAGGACGAATGGATTGCCGTTCACGTTGAACACTCCTGTATCGACGGTGCCACCTTGGTCACCGCCATGAACCACCTGCAAGCGGTTGAGCTGCCGAGTGAATCATCCGAGGAACTGACGGAACTCACCCCCGAAGAACTAGTGTGGACGCTGGATGAGGCAACCACGGCAAAGCTCCGCCAGCAGGCCACATCCTATGCGGAGCTGGCATCGAAATATGCGGTGGAAATCATCGATGCACCGCTGCGGCAGCCAGCTGATCTGCCCTTCAAGTTCAGCCGCGATGCTTCCGCCCAGTTGATCATGCACATCGCACAGCAGTTGACCTACGGCCGAGTCCGCGCCGTCTACGAAGCAGTGGATATGCGCGAATTCCGTGCCGGCCGAACCGAGTGCTTGCGCGCTGCTACCCCCGAAGCCGTCGCGTTTGCCCAAAAGCTGGTTGCTGGCACCGCAACTCAGGACGATCTCCTCGCCGCAGTTAACGCCCACCGCGGCTGGGTTAAACGCTGCAAGTCCGGCAATGGTTTTGACCGCCACATTCAAATGATGGCCACCATCGATGACAGTGATCCTTTCTTCAACGATGAGGCTGTTCTTGCCGCGCGTCAGGACTTCCTGTCCACCACCTCCATTGGTGGCGCGAAGCAAATCGTTCGTTACAGCTTTGCGCCAACCCTGCAGGAAGGCTACGGCATTTCCTACACTCCCCTCCCGGACGCCACGGAGTACTGCGTCTCCTGGAACGTGGACACAGCGGAGAAGCCGGAGGAGTTCAAGGTGAACCTGCTCAAGGCCTCCGATTTACTCTGGGATTTCCTGCAGTAAGTCAGCGTGGGTTTAGCTCACAAACTTCCCAGAGTATTTGCGCGTTTCGGCGAGCCAGTTTTCCAGCTCGCCGGCATCCTGCCACAGGTCGTACAACTCGGAGATCGCCGGGTTGACGGCCTGTTCCGCGCGGCGCCGAATCCACTGACGGTCATCGCGGGTAAACGGGAAAGACAGTGCAGCTGTGTATTCCTCCGATGGCACGAAGCCATTGAGCACCGCTGCCAAAGCCAAAACAGTTTCAGCCTCGTCGGTGCCGAGCGCCCCGCGCCCGCAATCAAAACGAAATTGCGCCATACGGAAAGACCCGTCGGCCAATGCGGCGACGGTATCCAATGCCTGATCATTATCAAAAGGCCCGATGTCCCACGTTCCCATAGGTGGGGACAGTAGGGATAGCAGGTTAATCAAACGTGTCTACGCATTAGCCAGACACTTAACATTGCCGGTCGAGTGAGCAACCTCTTGTGTTTTTGTCATCATTCCATTACTGGAAAGCTTCGCCTGTTTTCACTGCGTCAATGAGTCGTTTCACCTGTGGCGCGAGTTCTTCCAACGGGCCGTTATTATCAATAGTCCAATCGGCTGCCGCTTTGCGCGCGTCATCGCCAATCTGCTGTTTAATCCGTGCGCGGGCATCAGCCTCATCTAAGCCGCGCGAAGACACAAGGCGCTTCACACGTTCTTCAGCAGCAACATCCACGACGACGGTGAGATCCATGTCTTTGTTCAACCCGAGCTCGATAAGCAAAGGCATGTCATAGACTGACACAGCAACACCATCGGCTTCTGCTTGGATGAACTGCCGGTGGGATTCCGAGCGAATCGCCGGATGCGTGATCGCGTTCAGTTGTTGAGTGGCCCCCTTGTCCGCGAATGCTCGACGCGCAAGCTCTGCCCGGTCCAGTGAACCATCCACTTTGAGTACATCGTGGCCAAACTCCTCCGCTACTTTGGCGAGGACTGGTGAGCCAGGTTCCATGATCTCCCGACCGATCTTATCTGCATCTACAACGCGAAAACCCGCTTCGGCCAGCATCGCTGCCACCGTGGTTTTACCGCTGCCAATGCCACCTGTCAGTCCAATCTTTTTCATGCCCGCCACCGTAGTCGAGTTCAGAGTAGAGAAAAAGGCCCGCACCTTTCGGTACGGACCTGGCTCGCTGGAGGCCTTTCGGCTGCTCCCTAGTGATGAGTCGCTTCCGTCAACCCCCTAGTGATGAGTCGCTTCCGTCAACTCCGTAGTGATGAGTCGCTTCCGTCAACCCCCTAGTGATGAGTCGCTTCAGCGACTCATCACTAGTTGCCAGCGAGCTTCTCGCGTAGAGCAGCGAGCTGCTCATCGGAAGCGAGGGAACCACCCTGCTCAGCCTCGCCAGCGGACGGAGCTGCCGGAGCTGCAGCATCGCCGGAGGTGGAGCTGTAGTTGGTCGGGGTAGCGCCCTCACCGTTGGCCTCAGCCTCTGCTGCGGCAGCACGGTTGCGTTCGATCTGAGCGGTGTGAGCCTCGTGCAGGCGTGCAGCCTCGGCGTAGCGAGCCTCCCACTCCTGACGTGCCTCGTCGTAGCCTTCCATCCACTCGTTGGTCTCCGGGTCGAAGCCCTCCGGGAAGATGTAGTTGCCCTGCTCGTCGTAGGAGTCGGCCATGCCGTAGCGGGACGGATCGAACTCCTCCGAGTAGTCCTCGTCTGCCTGCTTGAGAGACAGGGAGATGCGGCGACGGTCCAGGTCGATGTCGATGACCTTGACCATGACTTCCTGGCCAACACCAACAACTTGGTCCGGCACATCCACGTGGCGCTGAGCCAACTCGGAGATGTGGACGAGGCCCTCGATGCCCTCCTCGACGCGAACGAATGCGCCGAACGGGACGAGTTTGGTGACCTTGCCTGGGACGATCTGGCCCACAGCGTGGGTGCGGGCGAAGACGCGCCACGGATCTTCCTGGGTTGCCTTCAGGGACAGGGACACGCGCTCGCGGTCGAGATCGACGTCGAGGACCTCGACGGTGACCTCGTCGCCAACAGTGACAACCTCGGATGGGTGGTCGATGTGCTTCCAGGACAGCTCGGACACGTGGACCAGGCCGTCAACGCCACCGAGGTCGACGAATGCACCGAAGTTGACGATGGAGGAGACAACACCCTTGCGGACCTGCCCCTTCTCCAGCTGGTGCAGGAAGTCGGAGCGGACTGCAGACTGGGTCTCCTCAAGGTATGCACGACGGGACAGAACAACGTTGTTGCGGTGCTTGTCCAGCTCGATGATCTTGGCTTCGAGCTCCTGGCCGATGTACGGATCCAGGTCACGCACGCGACGCATCTCAACGAGTGAGGCCGGCAGGAAGCCACGAAGGCCAATGTCGAGAATGAGACCACCCTTGACAACCTCGATGACGGTACCGGTAACCGGCTGGTCGTTGGCCTGGAGCTCCTCGATGGTGCCCCATGCGCGCTCGTACTGTGCTCGCTTCTTGGACAGAAGCAGACGACCTTCCTTGTCCTCCTTGGTCAGGACAAGCGCGTCAATCTCATCGCCGATCTGAACGACCTCATCCGGGTCGACGTCATGTTTGATGGAGAGTTCGCGGGTCGGGATGACGCCTTCGGTCTTGTATCCAATGTCGAGAAGAACCTCATCATGATCGACCTTGACGACGGTGCCGGTGACAATATCGCCATCATTGAAGTACTTGATGGTCGCGTCAACTGCGGCAAGAAAATCCTCAGCGCTGCCGATGTCGTTGATGGCAACCTGCGGGGTAGTAGAAGTGGGCATAAGTTATGTTGCTCCGAAACGGATAGGAGATAGCAAATGGACATGAGCGCATCTCTCGATACTCCGACTCGTGGATATCAAATCCGTGTATGAGCTGGTGTTTCGATCTCGCCCCCAGCGCGGACGGCCCTCCTATAATGACCGGCTCCTCGACAAAAGCGTAGATACGCTCGTTCGAGATTAGTCCATTTTCCCAGCTTGAGCAAACTTTAGGCGCATGCGTCGCCAAGCCATTACCGACGGCGATTTGAGCATTCCGCAACGAACCCCACTAGGCTTGTACAGCCAAACAAATTTTTGATAGCGCCCGAAGCTTTAGCCCGGCGCATAGGTGGTGTTTTTATGTTAAAACGCGGTATCGGTATCGGTTTCGCGTTCATTGGCGTCGTTGTTGGCGCCGGTTTCGCTTCCGGCATGGAGGCTTTCCAATACTTCGTGTCCTATGGCCACATGGGTCTGTGGGGCATCGCTCTAGCAGGAATTGTCATGGCTCTGGCTGCCGTGGCTTTCCTCGCCTTCGGGTCCTACTTCCGCGCGACGGAGCACACACGCGTCTTCGGCGCAGTATCCGATGGATTGTCCTCGAAGATCATGGACTGGTCCGCTATCGCCTGCATGTTCAGCGTTGGCTTTGTCATGTTCGCGGGCGCCGGTTCCAACCTGGAACAGGCCTACGGCTGGCCGATCTATGTCGGCGGTGTGTCCATGCTCATCATCATGCTGCTGGTGGGCCGCTTAGATGTGGACAAGATCTCGGTTATCTTGGGTCTCGTTACTCCCCTGTTGATCATCTTCGTGCTCATTGCCTCAATCTGGACGTTTACCCACGCGAGCGTGGATATCGCCGCACAAAGCGCATGGACCAAAGAACATGTCGCCGGCGCGACAGGCGCACCAACTTGGTGGCTCGGGGCACTCAACCACACCGGACTGAACGCGCTATGCACGGTGTCCATGGCCATTGTCATCGGTGGCGATAATTTTGATAACAAGTCCGTACGCATTGGCGGCCTCATCGCGGGCGCATTGTATGCACTGATGCTTGCACTGCTCGTGGTCACCTTGTTCATCGAAGCGCAAGCCGTCAACGGCGATGACATGCCGCTGCTCACCGTACTGTTCAACATCAACCCGGTCCTGGGCCAGGTAATGACATGGGTGATTTTCCTCATGGTCTTCAACACCTGCTTGGGCATGATCTACGCCATGGCAAAGCGGCTTACCCGCGATAAACCGGAGAACTTCTACAAGGTGTACGTGGTCGCCTGCATCATCGGCTTCATCCTGTCCTTCATTGGGTTCAAGACATTGGTGGCTAACCTCTACCCGATCTTGGGTTACCTGGGGCTCTTCGTCATCGCGATCATGGTGTACCAGTACTTCCACTACCGCGATCATCTAGCCAAGGAGAGCGAGGTGCGCACGGCCGCAGTGGACATCGTTACCGATGAGGAAAATTTGGACCCGGACAGCGAGTTCGCGGATATGACCCTGGCGGAGCTCGCCGAGGAGTCCAGCCTTGACCTTGAGGAGTTCAAAGAAGGCCTCGAATCAGAGATGGAAGCCTTTGACTCCGACACGGAGTCAAAGAAGGACTAAGCTCGCCTACTGGCGTCGCCTAGTGCGCCGCCTCATCCCAGTTCTTGCCGGTTCCGGCGGAGACTTCCAGCGGCACACGCAAGGTGATTGCGCGGTCCATCTCCTCTTCGACGATCGCGCGCACCTCCTCCAGCTCGTCCGGGGCCACCTCCACCACGAGTTCGTCGTGCACTTGGAGCAGAACACGCGACGCCAGCGGTTTACCTGCACGCTTCGTCGTTGACAGTGCATGGTCAACGCGGATCATGGCTACCTTGATGATATCCGCTGCAGTACCCTGTATCGGCGCATTCAGCGCTGCACGCTCCGCGTTTTCACGCGCCACGCGGTTATCGGAGTTCAGCTCCGGAAGGTAGCGGCGGCGACCAAAGATCGTGGAGGTGTACCCGTCACGGCGGGCCTGCTCCACTACCTGGTCCAGGTAGCGCTTGACGCCGCCGAAACGCTGGAAGTAGCTCTCCATGATCTGTTTCGCTTCACCGGCGGGAATGCCCAGCTGGTTGGACAGGCCATAGGCGGACAAACCGTAGACCAACCCGTAGCTCATGGCTTTGACCCGGCGGCGCAATTCCGGTGTGACCTCGCTGATAGGCACGTCGAAAACCCGCGAGCCGACGAAGTTGTGCAGGTCCTCCCCTTCCTTGTAGGCCTCAATGAGGCCCGGGTCTTCGGAGAGGTGCGCCATCACGCGCATTTCAATCTGCGAGTAGTCAGCCGTGAGTAGGCACTCGCACCCCTCGCCTACAGTGAATGCGGATCGAATGCGACGGCCCGCTTCTGTGCGCACAGGAATGTTCTGCAGGTTCGGGTCAGTGGAGCTCAAACGCCCCGTGGACGTGACGGTCTGGTTGAACGTAGTGTGAATCCGGCCATCCTCACCCACAGACTTGATCAAGCCCTCTAGCGTGGACTTCATCTTCTGGTACTCACGGTGCGCGAGCAGCTGATCGAGGAACGGGTGCGGGTTCTTCGCCGCAAGCGCCTCAATCTCCTTTGCCGCCGTGGAGTAGCCCGTCTTCGTCTTCTTCGTCTTGGGCAGCTCCAGCTTGTCAAAGAGCACAACGGACAGCTGCTTAGGCGACGACAGGTTCAGCGAAGGTTCATCCACGAGCTGGCGCGCTGTTTCTTCAGCAGCAGCAACCTTTTGCGCGAATTCTTTCTGCTGGTTCTGCAGCACATCCACATCAACAGCGATGCCGTTTTCTTCCATCTCCGCAAGAATGGTCACCAGCGGCAATTCCAAGTCCGCGTAGAGCTCATAGGAATCAATCTCGCGCAGTTCACCCGTCAACTTCTCAGCCAACTCAAGAATCGCCGCGGCGGAATCCACCACCGAAGTGTCCTCATCCAGCAGACTCATCTGCTCACTCGCAGGCGCGAGTTGTCGCTGTAAGTGGCGCTGATACACATCCGCCAGGTCATACGTGCGCTGGCCCGGACGCAACAAGTACGCCGCAATCGCCGTGTCATGCGCAATGCCGCGCAGAGTCATCCCGCGCCCACGCAACATGTGCCATGTGGCCTTCGCCGAATGCACGTACTTCGGCGCATCCGATTCAATCCATGCCTTCAGTGCAGCGTCCTCAGCAGGGCTCAGATCCCCCAGTTCGCGCGTCACAGCATGCCGTTGCTTATCGACGACCCCCACTGCCTGCACATCCCCACTCGCCGGCACCCCAGTGCCCACGACGTACAGGGCCATGCCTTGGCCTTCGCGCTTATTGAGCCACTCATCCAATGGTGCCTCATCGATTGTGAGTTCAACAGCCTCATCGGCAACGTCACCGTCGTCAAGCAGTACACCATCATGCGGCACAGCGGCGAGCACTCGTTCGCGCAGATTGACTCCAAATTCCAGGTCATCAAACGCAGTAGCTACCGCATTGACATCAGCGGGTTTGAGTTCCAGCTCATCGGGACCGACGGGCAATTCCAGGTCACGCACCATCTGGGTGAGCTCGCGGTTGAGCTGAACCTGCTCGATGCGCTCGCGGAAGGAGTCGCCCACCTTGCCCTTGATCTCATCTGCATGATCAATGAGGCCTTGGAGGTCTCCGTACTGCACGATCCACTTCGTCGCCGTCTTCTCCCCCACACCCGGGATATTCGGCAGGTTATCCGACGGGTCGCCGCGCAGCGCCGCGAAATCCGGGTACTGCGCCGGGGTGAGACCGTACTTCTTCTCCACTTCCTCCGGTGTAAACCGCGTCAAGGTGGACACACCACGGGTGGGATAGAGCACCGTCACCGAGTCATTGACCAACTGCAAGTAATCGCGGTCACCGGTGACAATGACAACCTCGTAATCATCCTGGGCTTGGGTGGTCAGTGTGGCCAGAATGTCATCAGCCTCATAGTTCTCCTTGGTCAAAGTGACAATAGCCAAGTCCCCCAGCACATCCTGGATGATGGGCACCTGGCCCTTGAACTCCTCGGGTGCTGATTCTCGCTGTGCTTTGTACTCCGGGAAACGCTCCGTACGGAACGTCTTGCGCCCGATATCGAAGGCCACTGCCACGTGCGTCGGCTTTTCATCCGCGAGGATGTTCGCAAACATTGACAAAAAGCCGTACACCGCATTCGTATGCTGCCCACCCGACGTGGAGAAATTCTCCACCGGCAAAGCATAAAAAGCCCTGAACGCCATCGAGTGGCCGTCAATGAGCAGAAGACGTTTCTTAGCAGAGGAATCAGAAGAAATCACAGCGTCCCACCTTACCTGCGACTGTTGAACGCCGATTTAGGGTTTGCGCAAAAGCCCAAAACCGCCCTAAGAGGACATATGAAAACCGGTTCCCCACGTAATTTTCCGCCACAGTTTCTCCAACGGTCCCTGGCCGAATCTCTTGAGCCAAAGTGCGCTAAAAATCATCTGTGCAGTCAGCATGACTAAAACCACTCCCCATGCCGTGAGGAAAGAAGCATTCGTAGCCGATCCTTGTTCGGCGGGGATGCCCAACAGCGGTCTGGATGCCAGCAGAATCACGGTGGCTCCAATGTAGTTAGTCAAAGCCATTCGCCCCAATGGAGCAAAGACCACTTCGAATCCTTGCCGCAGAGGCGTGCGCACAAGAACGACCACCGCAGCAACCCACGTTGCGGCGAAAAGGAAACCCGCAATAGATGAATGGGGTGAAAAACCTGCTTGATCACGGTAGAGGTATTGGACATAGCTGGCGATAGCGGTGAACAAAATGAGTACTGGCAGCGCTAACGCTGCTGGCTTCGGATTCTCATCCAGCTTTTCCGGAACGCGCCACTCCGATACCGCAAAACCAAGTAGGAGCAGACCCGGAATGAGCAAAACACCGCCAAAATACGCGCCGACGAGGGTAAGAATCGCACCAAGGGCCAATGCGATTCCTCGTCTCTTTTCCAGCGGTAAGAAAGTTAAAGGAAACAGGAAGACGAGCCCGCCAATTGCGTAGGGTCCGAGCGCTTCACCTGGCTGGAAGATCCCATGAACCAGCCCAAGGAGAAGCAAAGGAATGAGTCGCCGCAGCATGATCTGCCATTCCACTCGGCCACGTCTCCGCGCCGAACGAGTAATCATGGCAAACCCAATTCCAAATAGAAAAGTGAATACGGGAAAGAACCTTTCGTTTGCAAGGAAGTTCATCCATGTCCAAGCCTGGGTGTCTCTTGCGGACTCGGGAAACATATTCCACATCTGCGTCACGTTGACGAATGCGATTCCACATACCGCGATTCCACGTACGACGTCCAGAGAAAGGAGGCGGGGGCCTGTGCTTGTGGAGTTTGCCGAAGAAGCGTTGAGGGTCATTAAGTTCCTTAATCTTGAGTACTTCCTCTATACCGAATTTCTCCCCTGCTAGTTCATGAACAGGCCTTTACATTCCTTCTTTTGCGTGTTTCGACGTTGCCTAGGGCACAAAATATTAAAGAGGTTCTAGACATTCTGTTCCAGAATGAATAGTATGAAAGTCATGGGCAGGCCAAGAGAGTTTGATGAAGACCAAGTTATCCGCAAGGCAATTGCACTATTTGGCGAACGCGGATTTAATGCTCCACCCGTAGATGCAATCCTTTCTTCCCTTGGGATTAACCGCTCGAGCTTCTACAAGCTCTTTGGATCGAAGCACGGCCTGCTCCATGCAGCACTGGAGGCAGTGTGTCAAGAAGCTAATGCCGGAGAAGTGACCGAGGACGCAAAAAACCTCGTTGTGGTCACCCTCGTTGAAGTTGCACCTACCAGCCACGAGATGCGAGGCCTCATTCTTGACGCAAGCGTTCTGTGCTTTGGAAAAGACAACGCTGCCCTGGGCGAACACCTACTCAACCGCGCCAGCGGAAAACTCAAAGGAGAAACCAATGCTCAATAAACTCACTTTTACTGACGACGCACTCATAGTTGAACCCGTTGGGATGAACAAAGTCTGGTCCTTTAAAGGCTCCATCAAGGTGCCGTGGAGCCATGTTCGAGGCGCCACCCACGACCCAGGGATTAAGGATGAGCCGAAAGGCTTCCGCGGCCCCGGGCTGGCCCAGGGGAAGAAATTCGCTGGAACATTCCGCACTGGAGGAGAGAAGCACTTTTGGAACATCAGCGGGTATGAGAACGCTGTAGTGATCGAGCTGACCAACGAAGACTTCAGCCGGCTAATTCTCTCGATCGATGACCCAGCGCCGAACGTAGCAAGGATTAATGAATTGGCTATGGCCAATAAAAGTAGTTAAGCAGTGAACTGCAGGGGTTCCTCGTACGCCGCAATCGCATCACCAAAACGCACAACAGGCTGGTTGGTATCCAGCTCCGGGCCGCGCAAAAGTTGGTTCATGCCCGGTATTGTGCACAGTCATGGCCACCAAAATGAAGGACTACTTCAACGCTGAAACCGCACAAAGGCTCGGCGCGCAGCTCGGCATTGACGGTGCGGAGTACGCCGCGTGGGTTGCTCCACTAGTCGAGAATTTAGAGATATTGGACCGCGTGACCGTGTTTGCGCAGGGGCTGCGGGAGCGCCTTGGCAGGGAGTATGCGGGGGTGATGGGCGGGATCGTCGAGAAGCTTGGGCCTGAACTAGCTGAGGGGGAAGGCTACTTCAACCACGCATTCCATTTGTGGCCGGTGAGCCGTTTCATTGAACTGTACGGGTTGGATAAGCCAGAGGTTTCTTTAGACGCGATCGAGGAACTCACGAGGGCTTTTACCGGCGAGTGGGCCGTGCGCCCCTACCTGGAGCGCTACCCGGAGCTGACCATGTCCCGGGTACACGAGTGGGCTGACTCCAACAGCCACAACGTGCGCCGTCTCGCTTCGGAGGGCATCCGACCACGCCTGCCATGGGCGAAAGTGCACACGCCGTTTGTAGCGGACCCCTCCCCGATCATCCCCATCCTCGACCGGTTGTATGACGATGAATCGCTCTTCGTCCGCAAATCCGTGGCCAACAATCTCAACGACATCGGCCGCACGCACCCCGAGTTAGCTCTCGCCACCGCTACACGCTGGGCAGATAGCGGCGCCCCGCACGCGGAATGGGTGGTGGAACGCGGGTTGCGCGGGTTGATCAAGCAAGGTCACGGTGAGGCCTTGGAGCTGGCCGGGTTCTCTTCACCTACCGCCATCACCATGACTCGCCCCGAGTTCCCCCACGCTGTGGGTGTTGGGGAGAAAGCGACCCTTTCAGCGACGCTCATTAACACGGGCGATGCGCCCGCGAATGTGCTGGCGGAGTACCGCGTTCACTTCTTAAAAAAGAACGGCACCCGCAAACCAAGCGTATTCCGCCTTGGCAAATACACGCTTGAGCCCGGCGAAACCCGTGTGGTGACCAAGACCCACCCGTTTCGGGTGACCAGCACTCGCATCTACTACCCCGGCACGCAGGCATTGAGTCTGGTAATCAATGGGCGCGAGGGTGAGCTAGTGGAATTCGAGCTCACTCAGTAACAAACCCAGATGGACTAGCCGCCATTAGATCGTGAGGTCTCACTGCGCTCCGGCGTGGCTCCCCGCTGCACCATTTTCGAATATCGTGCAGAACCCCCATTAAAAACACCAGGACTGCACTGAACTTCGGAAAGTTGAGGGCATGCTGTAGGCACCCAGGCCTCGGGTTAAATGAAAGTAGCCCCAAGACATAACCGGAACTATGTCTCGAGACTTCGGGGGTTTCGGAAAACTCCACCACCAGCAGCAATATGGCCTAGTTCCCGGTCTAGTTCCACGCATTTCTTGATTTGGTTCCAACGCGTGCCCGCTACCAGGAGATTCGCCACTCCCCAGATGCCAGTTACGCGGCTTTACTGCTCCTGCTCGTGAAAGAGCAATTCGTCCTCCAGTGCGTCGCCGAACTCGGTGAAAATCTCGGCGTAGGCCGTGACGATGCCGAGGGAGATGATCTGCTCTTCAAAAAGGTCATCGAGGGCGTTCTCGTCGCCGTCTTTCCAACCAGAAGCAAGTGCTTCAAGTTGCCCCTTGTCCAAGAGCTTGCGCTTTTTCACGCGACTGTCGCCTAGCGCACGACCAACGAGAGCTCGCCGTGCCTTCTCTTCCTCGCTGGCAATGTCATCGCCGGGCTCCCAGCTCCCATGCACGAAGGTGTTCCTCATGTCGATTGGCTCTTCCAGGTCTTCCGCTATGCCGCGGCAGGTTGCGCAAGGCGCTTCATTTGTGAGAGCATTCCGTAACCCCCTGGCCATCTTCTGAGCTCGGTGCGTGGCTCCCCGCAGCTCTCCTTCACCGAAGTGGTGCTGGCACAGGTCGGCCATCAGGTTTTCTACACGGGCCGCAGCGAGTACGAGACAAGCGTAGACGGCGAGGAACTCGTCGTTGAAGCTCTGGAGATACGGCAGGGGTTCCCTCCGGGCAAAGGGAAGCAATCCTGCGTACTGCTCCGAAAGCTCTCTCGCGCTTTGAAGTACGGCTTCCACGCCTGGCAAGACGGCGACGCTTTCGGAGATGCCCTTGTATGCCTGGTCGAGGGTCTTTTGCAGTTCGTCCGAAATGGGCGGCAGCTCGATCTTCGGAGCGTAGGCCGAGAGGTCAATCTTAGGCACCATGTCCCTGAACGCGCTGGTGTAGTCGATCCTCGGAATGTTGGCTCGGCTTATGGATTTGAGGAACTCGGCGTCTATTGGGGCGTAGGCCTTCCGCGCTGTTTCTGCGATTTCAGCCATCAGGTTTGGGTAGTGCGCGTGAAGAAGGCTGTTGAGCTCGTCATCAGTGAAGTCCGAAATTGGCCGGTCGAGAGGGTCGGTGTTGTCCTGGTCGTCGTTTTCGTGGGCGTCGAAGTCAGGCTGAGAGTCATTGGTCATGGTCCCAGTGTGCCTTGGGTTGCGGGCGAGCAATCGTGTCTGGGGGTGAAGGGTTCGCTCTTGGCTGGGACAGAATCACCGCGCTGAGTTCTATTCACCAGCCGGCACAAACCACCGTCGCGTCTGGCACACCACGGCCGGCAGGCCTTCCTTCCGACAGTTCTCCGCGATCTTCCGGGCAAGCGGGAGTTTGTTCGTGCGGCCGAGGAACTCGGTGCCACACTGCGTCCAAACCTCGTAGGTCTGCTTTCCGAAGCGAGGGTCGATCAACTCACGCGGTGCGTCCTCGTAGACACCGGTGTCAGCCACGAGAGTGTCTTTTTCCATGTGCGTCTCGGCGACTAGCCGCGAGCGCTCCCACATCGACAAGTTCCGCGGGTCCGCGTCGGCTTCCAAGGTAACGAGCCCGGTGGCGCGGTCGCAGTTCCTCACCAACGCGGTCAAGAACTTCTTCGCTTCTGCCACGTCGAACTCGACGTGTTCGCCATCAGCGCCCAGCAGTCGCACGGTCTCGGCGTTGCGGCCAAGGAACACATTCATGTGAGCGAGCTCGTCGCGGTCGAGAAACAGGTCGAGATGGAGAAGCACTGACTCGGGGCGCCGCCGTTTCGGAACCGGTACGGAAAGGAACTCGATGTCTGATTCGTCAAAGTGCTGGTGGCTCATACGCCAGCAGCCTGCCTAGAGCCCAGGGCTGCAAACAACCGCAGGGGTGCGAGGTTCGGTTAAGGCTAGGACGTCTCTTTGAGTAGCGAGTCTGTGTCAGTTTCGATCCTGTCCCACCGCGCGAGGTATACAGCAGCCTTCTCTCCGCGAGCCAACCGCTCGCCGGTCTCGCCGAGCGCTGCGGCCGCAGACCAGTGGACGGACAGGAGGGTGAAGTTCTCGTCTCGGACTTCAATCCGAGACCCCGTCGCGGGGTACGGGGCGGTTCCACTTGGTGTCAGTGCGTAAAAGCTGGCGGGCGCGGCTTCGTCGGACCAAGAGTTGTCGTGGTGTGAGGTCATGCTTTGAGCATGTCGTCGTAGCCACGTTGTCGCTAGGTCGGGGGTACTTGCTTAGTAGGGAGCGTTGCCTGATGTTCGCGGGACATTGAATTGCCGCTGAGGTTCCTCATCTTCACTGCTGGCTTGAGCGTCGTGCGTGAACTGGAAGGACATGGCGAGGAGCTGTTGAGTGAAATCCAGCGCGTTCGTTGCAGTTCTATCGGTTATCGCTTCGATTTCGTGAGTGGCATCGTTGCCCCACTCCCGGATGCTGTCTGCCCAATCGTTTTTCATGCGACGCGTGAGGTAATCGTTCTCAACCAGGTAATCCACGCAGGCGAGGAAACTCGGAGCTCGGTTGTTGTCAGCCTTGGGGGCCAATCCGAACTCTACGGCGGTAGCGAACACGATCTTCCTACACATCAGAACCGAGCTGGTATAGGCGCCCACGGAGTGCGTGAGCACGGCCTCGCGCCACATCTCGTCTATGTGGTTCGGCAAATTTCGTATCGGCCGGTCGCCAGCAGCAGGAGGGAAAACAGTCCATTCAGACCGGCCGTCGGACAACGCGATAGACGCCCCGAGACACTCAGTGCAAACCATCCACCGGAAATGCTTCCTCTCGGTGCTGCCTGTTGGATAGGACTTAGCGATATTCACCGTTCGGCCGCGGCCGCAGTTCGGGCATTCAATCGAACCTTTGTTGGCGGTCGAGTCTTCGAAACGAAACACGGTATGTCCGTCATTGGGGTGCAGAACAAGTAGGCTGAACTCTTTTCTCCCGAGCATGTAACTCCTTTGATCGTGGTGGCGGTCAGGTCAATCGTAACTACCGGCAACGACACCCCTCGTTTTCTTTCGAACACGCCGACGACTAGGGCAGGCTGGTCATCAAACGCTGTTCGCTGCTCGCTTCGAGTCCCAGACCGAAATCTCGTTTCGGTTCGTTAACCTTGAGACAGCACTAGAGAGGACACCCATGTCACGACTTACTGACCTGCTTGCGCAGGCAAAAGGCTTCGACCCGAAGTTCGCGGCCGAGCTGGAGAAGGAGATTCGTCACTCCCAAAACCGGCGCTCCTTCGGCCTCGTCTTTGAGCGCCACCTGCCCGACGCTGTCGAGCTTCCGACCCGGCCGGTGCGCCGTGGCGATACGGTTCACATTCTCCCTCCCCGCGGCACGGCAGCACCCACCGACCCGACACTGTGGACAGTGGCGAAGATTGACCGCACAGCCATGGGAGGGGCCACCGCGGTGGTTGTCGAAACGAAACCCGCTGAGGGTGTCGAGCCGGAGGTTCGAGACGGAATTGCAGTAGACGACCTCGTCGTAGTCGCCCAACACGACGACACGATCTACCCGGGGCTCGTCCAGACCGGTGAGGTCGTGAACTCGTTTGACCCGGAGGCGCCTTTCCACACGGTCATCAACGCCGAGAATCTGCACGCTTTGAACCTGCTGACCTACACCCACCGCCACAAGGTGGACTGCATTTACATCGACCCTCCTTACAACACGAGGGACAAGGACTGGAAGTACAACAACGACTACGTCGACGGCGACGACCACTACAAGCATTCGAAGTGGTTGTCGATGATGGAGAAGCGTCTGGAACTCGCAAAGGAGCTTCTCAACCCCGAGGACTCGGTGCTCATCGTCACGATTGACGAGAAGGAGGTCCACAGACTCGGACTGCTACTTTCCCAGACCTTCCCAGGGTCAAAATCGCAGATGGTTTCCATTGTTATCCAGAACGCGGGGAGTACACGCGCTCAAGAATTGGGCCGAGTCGAAGAGTACGCGTTCTTCGTATTCAACGGGTCTGCCAAACCTGCGCTTGTCAAAGATGATCTACTCAACGAAGCGCCCTCCACCAAAGTCGATAAGGTGCGTTGGGAGTCACTGCTTCGCAGCGGAACCGACAGCCTAAGAACCGACACCCCTAACCTCTTCTACCCAATCTTCATTGATGATAAATCGGGAAGAATTGTGGGGTGTGGAGAGTCTAAGGGCGTTGACAGTCCTCGCAGTGAATGGGTGGTCCCCGACGGAACTCACGCAATATGGCCAGCTAAAAAGAACGGGGTTGAAGGGAGGTGGCAATGCCTCCCCTCGACGCTCATGGGATTGGTTGAACAAGGAATGGCCAGAGCGGGAAGGACTAACCCCGAAACAGGTAAAGGAACAGCCTGGTACTTGGGGCGCATCGCCCGGAACAAGATTGACTCCGGCGAGTACACAGTAACTGGGAGGGACGAGCAGGGCGCATTGGTTGTCGAAGTCACGGACCCGACGATTAATCAATATCCCGCCAAGACGATCTGGAATCGCCAACGTCACCACGCAGGATGGCACGGCACGAATCTGCTGAACCAAATGCTTTCCGGAAGGAAATTCCCGTTTCCGAAATCGCTGTTTGCGGTTGAAGACGCTATCAGACTGGCTACCAAGAATCAGCCCAACGCAACGGTCCTCGACTTCTTCTCCGGTTCGGGAACGACTGCACACGCCGTCATGCGACTCAATAAGCAGGACGGCGGCCGCAGGCGCTCCATCTCGGTTACGAACAACGAGGTGAGCTTCGAAGAGGCGAAACAGCTCACGATGGCCGGCCATCGTCCAGGCGACCCGGAGTGGGAGAAGCTGGGCATTTGCGACTACGTGACAAAGCCGCGCATCGAGGCGGCCATTACCGGCAGGACCCCGGCCGGCGATCCGATCAAGGGCGACTACAAGTTCACCGACGAGTTCCCGATGGCCGACGGATTCGAAGCCAACGCGAGATTTTTCACCCTCACCTACGAGCCTCCGACGCGAGTGCGACACGGACTGGCCTACAAGCAGATCGCTCCGCTTTTGTGGATGCGTGCTGGACAGTTTGGACGAGTCATTGAGGCAATTCCTGACCGCGGCTGGGACGTCGCCGAAA
Source organism: Corynebacterium tuscaniense DNF00037 (assembly GCF_000759055.1). Lineage (NCBI taxonomy): Bacteria > Bacillati > Actinomycetota > Actinomycetes > Mycobacteriales > Corynebacteriaceae > Corynebacterium > Corynebacterium tuscaniense. The sequence continues at coordinate 39,281 of NZ_JRNG01000010.1, forward strand.
GCCACGGTGTCATCAAGAGGTTGGCGGCGGTCGACGCATTTGCTACAGCGATCCGCGAAGCGGGAACCGTCACGACTGCGTACATCGTCACCGACGACGACTTGGCGTTCCAGTCGGCAGTGGGCCGGCTTGACAGCCTTGGTGTTGAGTGCGTGCAGCTCTACAGCACTTACCTCACAAACTTCGCCTTTACCCAGTCCGGAGGAGCGATCTAGCCATGAAGTACACGCTTAAGCCCTACCAAGAAACTGCCTCCGCGGAGATTCTCTCCCGCCTTGACGAGGCGAACGAGGCCAGGTCGATTAAGAAGCCGGCTTCGTTCGCACTCTCTGCGCCAACCGGCGCTGGTAAGACGGTCATTGCCTCGGACGTGTTCGAGCGGTTGCTGCTGCCGAGTGACGACCGGGTACCGGACGAAAACGCGGTGATCCTCTGGTTCTCGGACAACCCCGATCTGAACCGTCAGTCCCGCCACCGCATTGAGGGCGCGTCTAGCCATCTTGCGTCTCGAACGGTTGAGATTGACTCCTCGTTCATCCGGTCTGAGCTGGAACAGGGCAAAATCTACTTCCTCAACACCCAGAAGCTCTCCAAGGGCAGTTTGCTTACGGGAGGGCGGAAGAAGTCGAGCAACTTCGAGCTCTTCGAGGCTGCTCCCAACACCGGTCAGGTGACGATCTGGGACACGCTGCGCAACACCTTGGAGTCGCCAGACCACAACGTGTATTTCGTCGTGGACGAGGCTCACCGCGGCTCTGGTAAGCAGTCTGACCGCGAGACGATCCTTCACCGTCTCATCGCCGGCCACACCCCGGACGGTGCTACCGCTCCGGTGCCGCCGATGCCGGTGGTCATGGGAATCTCCGCTACACCTGGCAAGTTCAAGACGATGATGCACAACATGCCAGGCGCCCGTCTTGTCCTTGATGACGTTGACGTTCCCGTTGATGAGGTGCAGGAGTCCGGTCTGCTGAAAGACATTGTCGAGCTCCAGATTCCGGGCGAAGAAGGTGAGGCGTTCGAGAACGTCTTTGTCACCCAGGCAGCAGGTTTGCTCGCCGAGTCCACCCGTCGCTGGGCGGCGTACCACGCTGAGCAGGGTGGCGACGGCAAGCGGGTTGTGCCGCTCATGGTCGTGCAGATGAAAGACCTGGCCACCCCGGAGGACATGTACCGGGTGATCCAGTCACTGCGTGAGGGCTGGCCGGAACTGCCCTATGACTGCTTCGCCCACGTCTTTGGTGAACACACACCTATCCAGGCCGGCGATGTGCTCGTACCGTATGTCGAGCCGCAATCCGTGGAGGATCGCGAATGGATTCGCGTTTTGTTCGCCAAGACGGCTATCTCCACTGGCTGGGACTGTCCGCGTGCAGAGGTGATGGTCTCCTACAGGCCGGCTAACGATAAGGATTTCATCACGCAGGTCATTGGCCGCATGGTGCGCTCTCCGCTCGCGCGTCGAATCCCCGGAGACGATTTGCTCAACTCGGTTCTGTGTCTGCTGCCGCGCTTCAACCGCAATGCTGCCGAAGAAGTAGTGCAAGGCATCAACGCCCCGGACGACGACGGCACCATCAAGCCACCCATCGACCCCGTGGTGGAGCCCGAGCTCCTTACGCCGGTGAACAACGACGACCTGTGGGAACTGTTCACGCAGTTGCCAAGAGAAATCGCGCCCAAGCGCTCCGACAAACCCATTTCCCGTTTGCTCAACGTGGGTGTGGAGCTGGAGACTGACGGGTTGCTCGACAGCGGGCAGGTCAAGGCGGAGCGCGAGCTGATCGCTGCCGTTAACGGTCTGCTCGTCCGCTACGCCGACGAGGTTGAGAAAGCCAAGGAAGACATTTTGAAGGTGGAGACCGCCCGCCTTGTCTACCGTTACTCCGACCGCAAATTGGACAACGAGAACGTGCTGGAACTCGTGGCCGACGACCGGGTCATCACCGAGGCCTTTGAGCGAGCAACACCGGCCTACACCCGGGCTCTCGCGAACCTGTGGGTCAACGACTACCTCGTCGCCGGCATCGAGCGCGGTGACGAGGACGAGAACCTCATCATCGAGGCGCACCTGACACTTGCCGCACTTGCGAAGGTCGAAGGTGCCCGCGACGCATTGTGGCGTGAGGCTGATCTGATCGCGAAGAAATGGCTCGACGCCAACCGCGCTGAGATTGCTGCACTCCCGGACAGCCGGGAAACGACCTACACCACACTTCGCGAGATGGCCGAAGAACCCAGCTTCGTTTACCTCTCGAAGCCGAAGAATCGGTTGCAGTCCCCAGGTGTCTGGAACGCACAGACGAAGGAAATCGACCCGTTCCCGCGCTACGAAAGCCACGCTTTGGCCGCCGAGGACGGTACTGCTCCGGCCAAGCTCAACGAGTGGGAGCAGAAGGTCGTGAGCACCGAAATGGACCGCAACGGAGCTGTTGCCTGGTACCGCAACCCGTCTCGCCCGAGCCCGGACGCGGTGACCGCGGTCTACTACGACGAGGCCACCGGCCGCTGGCGTAGTGTGCAGCCGGACTTCATCTTCTTCCTCCGCGACCGCGAAGGCGCCATGCGAGCGTCCATCGTTGACCCGCACGGTGCCTACCTCGGCGACGCGCTCGGAAAGCTGCGCGGGCTCGCTCGTTACGCGGAGCAGTACGGAGAACACTTCGTTCGCATCGAGTCTGTCTCCGGTACGGACGCTGAGTCGCTTCGAGTGCTCGACTTGAAGTCCGAAGCGGTTCGCGCAGCGGTGGCCGAGGCGGCGAGCGCCGAGGCTGTGTACGAGAAGTACGGGTACGACTACAAGTAGCGGCCCGTCCTTGGACCGCTAAGGTCGCGCAGCTTTCGGATTTCTAGTCGATTGGCGCGACCCGAATCCGATTCCCGTCCGGGTCAGCGACTACGAAAGTTGTGCCAAAAACGTCTTCGTGTGGCTCCTCGATAACACGAATGCCTTTGTCCACCCAGGCGTCGTAAGTCTCCTGCACCTGTTCTGCTCTGATGTTCAGGCAAACTTCTGATGTCCTCACCGGTTCGCTTTCCAGAGCTGATGACTCCCCAGTCCACAGTGCCAGAGCAACGTCTTCCGCTAACCCGAAAGTGACGTAGCGCGGTGTTTCAAACGTCGTTTCAATGTCAAGTAAATCCCTATAGAAGTCAACCGACTTCTGTATGTCGCTGACGTAGACGATGAAAACTAATTCACGGTTCATTTTCTTCCTCCAGATTCAAGATTGCTCTGGCCACGTTACCTGGGCCGCCTGTCGCCCCGGAGGAATCCAAGTATCGGAACCAGATTAGGGAGTCTACGGTCAATCAGTTTCTTCGAAGCCGGGCTGAGCTGTACGAGTTCACAAGAACCCAGTGAAAGCTCCGCAACGGTAGACCGAATTATTCCGTCGCATCGCTCTATGACGACTTGTCGTCTACGTACGTTCTAGCAAAATCTCCCCGAAGGTTTTTGAATGGTTTCGCCTCCGCCCGCGACACCGTAGGGGTATGCAAGTTGAATTAGGTATCCGACGGGGCGGGTTTCGCCCCCGGCCACAGGCGCACTTCGAGTCCGATTTCGAGCCGGGCCATGGTCTCCAGGGACGGCCAGGAATTGCCGTTGAGGATGTCCGAGATAGTCGAGGCGGCGACGCCGGACTTCTCCGCGACCCTTTTGATGCTCCGGTAGCGGTTCCGCTCGCGCCGCAGATTGATGACCATGGCCTGGATCATTCGATGCTCAGGCACCGTCACGTCGAGACTGTCGGGCCATCCCGGGTAAAGGCTGGCGGGGCTACCCGGCTTCGGTCGTACCATGCCCCCACCGTAGCGTCAGGGACAAAAAGTTTGCTGCTAGGGGTAGTCGTAGCCACCCTTGGACCGCAGGTGCGGCTTGCGGGCGACCTGGTGCGGCCAGAGACTCGTTTCGAGAATCGCCTCGGCCGCCGCGACGGTGTGGACGGCGGGCCACCGCTCGCCGGAGAGCCAACGACGGAGCACGGTCTCGCCGATGCCGGCGCGTTTAGCAAAGTCCTGCTGGGAACTTGCCCACCCGCGCTCGATATACCGCTCAATCTCACGCACGAGTGCCTGCCGCATGCCGAGTGCCTTGGCGTAGACGGGCGGAAGCCCTGCGGGGTCAACGTGTGGCCACTCCGGGTAGGCCTCGCGCGGTGGCGGGAAAGCGGACATGGTGCTTACCGTACCGGGGTTCGAAGCGGTCTCCGCAGCGGTGGCCGTTGCGGGGGTATGACTTTTGCTCGTAAAAGGGGCACGTCATGTCGCTAACCCCGCAAGAACGCGAGTACGTCGAGCGGCGAGTAGCTGGGTACAAACCGCAGCTTGTTAGCGACTCGACATGGGACACCGTGGCGCCGGTGGTTCAGGAGGTGGCGTTGGAGGCTTTCGAAAAGGGTGGAGCCGAAAAGTTGCGGCTGTCGCAAGCACACCACGGGGAGGTCTCGAAGTATCTCAGGGCGCTCACCCATATCGCCGCGTACTGCCACCGCGTCGGCCGGCCAGTAGCCCGCGAGACGGTGCTCGACGTGGATGTCTGCCACGCGGCACTGAACGATCTCGCACAAACGCACCGGAACACGGTCACGGTCCGCACGTACCTCAACAAAATCAGCATGACGCTCACCGGCACGTCGATAAGTCTTCTACCGCGCGAGCCAAAGGAACAGGCGAAGCCGTACACAAGGTGCGACTTCGACGCGCTCCGTCATTGGGTGCAGTCGCAGTCCACCCCACTCACACGAGAGCAGGCGTTCACAGTGCTGGCGCTTGGACTCGGAGCTGGTATCTGCGACGGTATCGAGACCGTCCTCGCGAGTGACGTGACCGTCCGTGACGGGGTGACCTGGGTAAATGTCAAGCGACTTCGCGGAGCAGGGTACGCCCCGGAAGTGCCCGTCGCAGCGGTTTTCGGGCCGGGGCTCGCGGCGGTGACCGAGACGAGAGACCCAGGCGTACCGCTTTTGCCCTACGGGGACATCAATGACCTGGTCAAGAAAGAGCTGAACAAGGGACGCTCGTTCAAGGTCTCGCTGCGTCGGCTGCGGGCGACGTGGGCGGTGGAGGTGCTCCGCGCGGTGCCGCGAGAGGTGGCGGTGGCAGCTATTGGAACGACGCACATCGGCGAGTTCGAGAGGCTGGCGCGAGTTGACCCGTCACGCCCGGACACGGTGGAAGACCACGTCGAGGCTTTGATCGACCCGTACGCCACCTGGCCTGGTCTGACGTCGAGTGCTGGGGCGGCGAGTCATTGGGCTGGACTCGGCTCAAGAGCCGATTCCGGATGCCTGAGAGCGGACCAAGACCTTGGCGATTACCCCCAGACGGGTGAACCTAGAAGTACGCATAGTGCATCTCTGCGCGTCGTTAAAGGAGGCTTGAAGTGACTGAACAGTGCAGTACAAAGCGTAGTTCGACGTTAGGTTGCTGCGATTGCCGTAATCACTTCGACCGGCCCGTGAGCCGTTTCTGAACCTTGACGACCTTTAGGTGTCGACCCAGGCTGGTGCTATCTCACTCCACCACAGAGATAGCCCACGCACCCACCACCTACGGCGTGGGCGGACAAGGACAATTCGACATGCCCACCACACCGCATGAAGTCATCGCGGGATACGCCCCGACCGTGATTCCAGCGAAGCGTTGGGACGCGGTTCGAGATTTCGTTACGGAGTCCGTTTCGACTGCCGCGACGGAGGACTGGAGCGCGGACAAGACCCGCGCTGCGCTTCGTACCGTCGCCCGACTCGCGGACTACGTTTCGATGACCGGACGGGAAGTCTCGGTCGAGACCGTGTTTACCGAAGCCACAGTCAACGCTTATGTAGACCAGTCTGGGTACAGCACTCACGTCCAAGGCACGACCAGGTCATTGCTCCGCGTTGTCGGCCAGGCCGCTCACCGGCACTACGACACGCCGAGGCAGCGCCCTCAGTACGGAACCGACAAGAAAAGCGCCCCGTACACACCGGACGAAGTAACGCGTCTGCGCCATTGGGCCGACGGCGAGGCGACTGTTCAGCGCCGTCAGCAGGCCAACCTGCTCCTGGCGTTGACCCTCGGCGCGGGCCTTCGCTCCGGAGAGGTCGCGGCGCTTACCGCTGCGGACGCCGAAACGGATGAGACCGGGACGGTGGTGTACCCGTCGGGTTACCGCGGGGCTGGGCGGCGCTTTGTACCTGTAGACCACGACTGGGCTCAGCCGATTCGAGATGCCGTCGAGCGAGCCAAAAGCCCGGACTCATGGTTGTTCCGCCCGGAGCGGACGACCTCGTCGGCGGGCACTGTCGCCTTGTTCCTCAAAAGGTCGCACCGCCCGTCGCTGGCCGTGGACATGAGCCGCGCTCGCACAACCTGGATTGTCACCCAAGTCCGACGCGGAGTGCCGGAGTCCGCAGTGATTGAAGCCGCGGGCCTTAGCGACTTGCAGCATTACCGGAAGTTCCTGGTCAACGAGGACCAAACCACGGCGCGAGAAGCAAGGTCGTTGTTGCACGGAGGTCCGAAACGAGAGGCGGGACGGACTTCCCTCACCGTGATTCGAGGCGGGGCGTAGGCGCCCCAGAACCAACTAACCACTAGCCCACAAAACCCCTGGTGAACAC
>NZ_JRNG01000011.1:0-82736 GCF_000759055.1 Corynebacterium tuscaniense DNF00037
GAACGGCACACCGGGCAGTCCGCATTCCCCCAGAAGAAAACCCGCCCACCTTCACCAGGTGAACGGGAATCGAAATGCAACTATCACGTAGTTGCTTACTTGCCGAGCTTACGACGCTGAACACGCGTACGGCGCAGCATCTTGCGGTGCTTCTTCTTGGACATGCGCTTGCGGCGCTTCTTAATCACTGAACCCATGGGTTTCCTCGCTTCTCTTTGTACGTACAGTTCCCGCCGGATCTGGACCCAAGTGGTGTCGGCTTGACCTTGACTTGGTGCGCACGGGGTGCACTCCCAACGCGCGGGCCGAACATCCGGCACGAATGGGTTCTGAGTTTACCGCCGGTGGCGTTCAATCCCAAAAGTAAAGTCACCGTAAATCCTGTTCGTTCCAATTCTGTAGGCTCCCAACCATGAAGATTGGGATCATCGGGGCGGGCATTTCCGGTCTTGCGCTGGGCGCTTCTCTCCACCGCAGCGGGCTGGATGTACACATTTATGAGAAATATTCGCAGGTACGCGGTGGCGGCGCTGGTATCACTCTGGCGCCGAATGGGCTTGCCGCCCTCGATGCTTTAGGGGTTGGCGCTGGGTTCCGCGCGCTTCAGGTGGGCCAACGATCACTGCGAGGCGGTGTGCGAAATCCTCGGGGAGAGTGGCTGTCTCATATTTCCGCGGAGATTACCAGTACTTCGCTAGCGCTTGAACGTGCCGAGCTGCATGCGCTTCTTCTAGATCAGATTCCTGCTGAGATCATCCACACGTCTTCCGAGGCGTTAACCGTCGATGCTCAATCTGGTGTTGTTGGTTTTAAAGATGGCACTGAGGTTCAGTTCGACATTGTTGTCGGAGCTGATGGTATTCACAGCGCGGTTCGGCGCAATTGTTTTGACGATCCTGGGGTCAGGTACGCGGGATACAACGCATGGCGCGCACTTGCCGACGCCCCCTCGCTCGACGCCGGTTTCGAAACGTGGGGCACACGGGCCCGTTTTGGGGCTGTTCCCCTCCACAATGGGCGTGCCTACTGGTTTGCGGTTCTCTCTGGGCCCGAGGCTTCGCCCAACGAAGCTGATCTCAGCGAATTGATGGATGTTTTCAGCCTTTGGCATCACCCCATTCCCGCTTTGCTTGATTCGACCCCAGAAGCGTCGATTCAATATCTGCCTATCCAAGAAATAGCCACACCACTGTCGACGTATCACACCGGCAAAGTCGTGCTCATCGGAGACGCAGCTCATGCGATGACACCAAACCTTGGACAAGGCGCTTGCCAGGGACTTGAAGACGCCGCTGTTCTTGCCGCACTGCTGCAACTGGGCAGCATGGATTTCACCTTGTACGACAACCATCGGCGCCATAGGAGCCAGAAGATTGCGCGCCAATCCAGACTTGTGGGACGCAGCGTTCATACGGGTGGCGCACGGCTAGCCTCGGTCCGCAACTGGATCCTGAAACATATACCCGATGCGGTGACAAATGCCCAAGCCCACACAGTGACAAACTGGACAATGCCAACCCTGTGATCGGTGTGAAAGGTCTAAGCGGGAGCAACAGTGAAAGGGCCAGCCGAAGCTGACCCTTTCACTATCCAGGGGCCGTGCCCTCTGGCGCGAACTATCCGACGTCGGTGCTGACGTCGTAGACCGAGGAGTCCAAGTATTCGGAGACCGCTTGCTCGTTCACACGGAACGAACGACCAACCCGAACTGCCGGCAGCTCACCAGAGTGAACTAGGCGGTACACCGTCATCTTGGATACGCGCATAATCTCCGCGACCTCAGCGACGGTCAGGAACTTACCCTTATCTTCATTTGCCATATGCGTAGTTAACCTCCAGCATCTGTGCGCGCTGTAGGCTTCCCCTCCCACAGAATGAACACGCACGTGCTTAAAAGAGCTTAGCGTGAACCCAGTGTCACATGCGACTCAAAAGCAAGAAAAGATTCACACTATTCACACAATTCCCACTATCCCCTCGAAGGACATTTCGGTGCTTCCGTTTCATTCCAGCTGGTAGAAAGCACCTTTCTGTGGGAAGGCGAAGCGTTTTCTCACGCAGGAGAAATTTTTGGGACTACCCCCTCGGTGTACCCGATTTCTGGTGGTTCCCTCTGCCCGCGGCCCCTCTGTCTAGTCCCCCAACTCGGCTGCGCGGGAAGCAGCGGCCTGCGTCGCACGGTAGAACGCGCCACGGATACCGGATTCCTCCAACTCACGGATCGCCTGCACAGTAGTACCTGCCGGGGAGCACACACCAGCGCGCAGGTCTACAGGTGATGTGCCGGAATGGGCCAGCATCACGCCGGCACCTTCAGCCGTGGAATTAGCCAGCAGCGTGGCGGTGTCGCGGGGAAGGCCCATGGCCACGCCGGCGTCGATAAGCGCCTCGGCGATGAGGAAGAAGTACGCGGGGCCGGAACCTGAAATCGTCGAAGCGGCGTCGATAAGCTTCTCCGGCACGACGGCGACCTTGCCCGCGGCAGCCAGCAGATCAGTGACCAATTCTTGCTGGTCCTCATCAACATATTTGCCAAACGCGACGACGCAGACGCCTTTACCTACTTGCATCGGGGTGTTCGGCATGACACGCACGATGGGAGTCCCCGCGCTATGGGATGCCTCCGTCATCGTCTCCAACGTCACCCCCGCCGCCATGGACACAACCACCGTCGGGGTATCCGATGCTGCGATCGGCTCTGAGAGCTCCTCAATCACCGTGGTGATGTCATATGGCTTCACACAGAGGAAGCACACATCAACATCCGTGACAGCCTCAATATTGTCTTCGGTGGTGTTGATCCCATACCGGCTCGCCAGATCTTCACGACGCTCCGCTGTGCGGTTCGTAGCGGTGATAGTTTCCGGGTCGATCCCCGAATTCACCAGCCCAGAAATCAGGGCCTCGCCGATATTGCCTGCACCGATAACTGCGATGTTAGTCATGCGCACCAGCGTGCCACAGTGCACGCAAGTCAGCGATATTTTCCTGCATGAGGACCGTTTAGCCAGCGGTTATTTAGAAAACAGTGACCAGACTCGGACCGAAGGTCATGGCAAGGCCTGCCAAAGCAGCCAGCACCAGCGTGAAGCCATCACGGCCTGTCTTCATACGGCGCACAGCCAGCACAACACCTGCTGTCACAACAACTGCGAGCACGCTCACCAGAATCGCGTTGAAGTTCTCCCACAGCGCCTGGAAGCCCAGGAACACGAGCACACCAATCAGTAGGCCACCGAAGACCATGAGGACGAGCATGACGGGGTTGATTGAAGCGTCTGCCTCAAGGTCTGTGCCCCCAAAGTCCTCAAAGTCGTGCTCATCATGGACATTTTTATCGGGGAACTCGTCGAAATCAGCCTCAAGTTCATCCACGTGGTCACGCTTCGCGACCACAGCTTCTTTCACCTCAGGCTTAGGCTGTCCGGTCAGGGCTGCTTGTGCCGGCATTGCACGCACGACGGGAATAACACTGGTTTCATCTTCATCGGTGGCCGGCTCCTTCCCTGCCACCTCGACCTTGCGCACAGGCACAGAACTCGGCGCAGCTGAGGCTTCTGGAGTCTTCTCCACTACTTCGGGCTTAGCGGCCTCAGTCTCGGCCACTGGTTTGGTAGACGTGGAAGGCTCATTCAGCTTCGCGGCCTCAGTTGTCTCGGGCGGCTCTACCTTGACTACCTTGACCTTCGGCTTCTCAGGTTCTACCTTTGGCTCAGCAGGTTTAATCTGCTCAGCAGGTTTAATCTGCTCGGCAGGTTTCGCAGGCTCTGGGGCCTTGGGGGGCTGAGGTGCAGAACGCTGGGGGTTTTCAGCGTCGATGGGAATGCTAGAGTGCTTAGGCTCAGCGGGGCGGGCATCAACGGCTGGCAGTGAGCCGGTGAGTTCTGCGACGGAGATGCCGCCTTCCTCGAGGCTGCGACGGCGACGGCGCCGAGGCTGGATGTCCGGGTTTTCTTTTTGTACCCGGGCCATCAACTCGGCAACGGTAAGTTGCTTTTCAGCCAATTGAGCGTCTCCTTCTTGCTTCTATCCCTTGTCAATCTGCCGGAGAATCACGCCTTCACGTAATGCCCACGGACAGATTTCTAGCTTCTCTATCTTAAGTGCTCGCATCGCTGCTTCCGCGACCAGCGCGCCGGCAACAATCTGATGAGATCGGTCAGGACTCACACCTTCAAGCTCCGCACGGTCGGCCGCCGTCATCCGGGTAATAAAAGCGATGAGCTGGCGCAAACCCGGTGCTGTCAGCGTACGCTTCACATACGGTCCTGCCGATGAGGGCGCCGCACCGGTGAGTCGCGCGAGGGTGCGGAAGGTCTTGGAGGTGCCCACCGCCAGGCCGGCTTCGCCGTGAGCGAGGAACTCGTCAGCGACTATAGCAAGTTCCGCATCAATAAAATCACGCAGGGTGTTTACGGTCCGCTTCGATGGTGGATCGGAGTCGAACCACTCGTGGGTCAATCGGCCAGCACCTAAGTCAAGGGAGCGGGCAATGTCTGGTTCCTCGTCGCTACCGGTGCTCAGTTCCAATGAGCCACCACCGATATCCAGGTTGGTAATTCGGCCAGCGGACCAGCCGTACCAGCGGCGCACAGCCAAAAACGTCAGACGGGCTTCATCCGTCCCGGAAAGGACATCAAGCTTCACACCTGTTTCATTCTCAATGTGCTGCAGGACCTCATCCGCATTCGTCGCAGAACGCACCGCGGAGGTAGCAAATGCCAGGAATTCCTGGCATTTTAGGTTTCCGGCGAGGTCGGCGGCTTCCCGGACTGCGTCGGTAAGTTTCCTTACGCCTTTTTCCTCGATCGCGCCCTTCTTATCGAGCAATTCAACCAGCCGCAAAGACTGCTTCCAATCACTCATGGGGGTTGGGTGGCCACCACTGACGGCATCCACCGCTACGAGGTGAACAGTGTTGCTTCCCACGTCCAATACACCTAGTCGCACGCGTTCCACAGTAGACCGTCTACCGTGGTCAAGTGTGAACCAACGTGTGTTTCTGGGCTTCCCAAAAAATTCGCCCGCGGGAAAATCAATTCGGGCCGGCCACGAGCTGCCACCGGACTTTCCGCGCGAATGGTTCGAATTCACCCACCCGGATGACCCGCTGCACTACTTCAGCATTGATCTGACCTGGTTAGAGTCCACATGGTCGTGTCGTTTTGGCACCCCAGCGTGTCGCGGGATTTCGAAGGATCTTCCCGTGGTGGGGTGCTGTATTCACGGCGCGTATTTGTCAGATGAGACAGACCGGGATGATCTGTACAACGCTGTTGCGGAAATGCCCGCGAAGTACTGGCAGCTCCGCCCCGACAGTGTGGATAGTTACCTCGCCGCCGGCGACCCCGTTGAGCTTGAGCCGTGGCTCGAGTGGGACGACGATGAAGAAGAACCCGCACTCAAGACCACGCTTGTCGACGGCGCGTGTATCTTTGCCAACCGCCACGGCCACGACACCGGCGCTGGTTGTGCCCTGCACCAATGGGCGATGGCGGAAGGACGCAACATCATTGGTTCTAAACCAGAAGTGTGCTGGCAAGTTCCGTTTTCGCGTGAGGACGAGTGGCAGGAACGCAGTGACGGCCAGGAGATCCTGCGCACCACTATCGGTGAATATGACCGCCGTCAGTGGGGCAACGGCGGTGAGGACTTTGATTGGTGGTGCACCAATGACCCGGCATGCCATGGCGGGCCGAACGCAGAACCGGTGTGGAAATCAATGAAGGCGGAGCTGACGCAGTTGATTGGGGAGGGGCCGTACGCGATCGTCGAAAAGCATTGTGCTGCACGTGCTGCACTCCCAGCGGACGCGAAAGCGGTGCACCCAGCGACGCGCTCCGCAGCAGACTCCTGATACCCCTAATATCTTGATGCCCCTAATAGGGGCATCAAGCCTCGAACTTGTACCCCAAACCACGAACCGTGATGAGCTGCTCAGGGCGCGAAGGTTCCTTCTCAATCTTCGTGCGCAGACGCTTCACATGCACGTCCAGTGTCTTCGTGTCACCGACATAATCCGAACCCCAGATCCTGTCGATGAGCTGGCCTCGAGTGAGAACGCGCCCAGCGTTACGCATGAGGTACTCGAGCAAATCAAATTCCTTCAAAGGCATGGCCACCGGCTGATCCTCAACGAAGACGGTGTGACGCTCCACGTCAAGGCGGACACGACCGCCCACCAGAACGTCACCGCTCTCCGCTTCCTGCGCGGTCTCGGCCGCACCGTTGCCGCGGCGCAACACCGCACGAATACGCGCGATGAGCTCGCGGGTGGAATACGGCTTGGTCACGTAATCATCGGCGCCAAGCTCCAAGCCCACCACCTTGTCAATTTCTGAATCACGCGCCGTCACCATAATGATGGGCACCTCCGACGTGGCACGCAGCTTCTTGCACACATCCGTTCCAGACATTCCCGGAAGCATGAGGTCAAGCAACACCAGATCAATCTGCTTCTGCTCGAATTTCTTCAACGCCGTCGGCCCGTCCACCGCAATAACGGCTTCAAACCCCTCCTTCTTCAGAAGGTACGCCAGCGGATCCGCCAGTGATTCCTCGTCCTCGACAATCAGGATGGTCGATGTCATCGATTCTTCCTACCTCTGCTTCACAGGTGCAGCTGATGTTTACTTATCTGGGTTTTCTTGTTCTATCTGTTCAATTTCTTCCGGCACCACCGCTGATGCCATAGAGTCAGGAGCGAAAACCGGAAGCTCAATCGTGAACGTCGAGCCTGTACCCAAGCGCGACCACACCTTGATATTACCGCCGTGATTAGCCACCACATGTTTCACGATGGCCAACCCCAAACCAGTACCACCCGTCTGACGCGACCGGGCCTTGTCCACGCGGAAGAAGCGCTCAAACACCCGCTTCTGATCTTCCGGAGCAATGCCAATCCCACGGTCCGTGACGCGGATGAGCACCACTGAATCACGCACAAGTTTGTGCGTCACGCTCACAGGCTGACCTCTCGGCGAATAATTAATCGCATTTGTAATCAAATTGGCTAACGCCGTGGTCAACAGCGACTTATCCCCCAGCACAAACGTGTCATCCCGTTCACCCCGAGTCAGCTCAATGTCGTGATTCTCCGCGGCGATGAGATTGCGCTCAATCGCCGCATCAATCAGATCATCTACCCGCACCGGAGACATTTCCGGTAAAGCCTCCGCCCCCTGCAGCTTGGACAGGTTAATCAAATCCGTGATCATCGCGCCCATCCGGTGCGCCTCACTGAGCAGCTTGCCACCGAAGTACTTCACCATCTCCGGATCATCCGGATCCTCCAGCAGCGCCTCCGCTAGCAAAGACATACCGCCCACAGGGGTCTTCAGCTCGTGCGACACATTTGCAACAAAGTCCCGGCGCGCTGATTCCATCCGGACATTCTCTGACTCATCCGCCGCGTAGACGATGATGTAAGAATCCTCGGCCAGTGACATTGGTTGGACCACTGCGCGGACATTGTTCACCCGGCTCCCCGTCGAACGGTGCCGCATATTCAGGTCCAACACCCGCGCATCCCGGTCCGCGAAGACTTGTTGGCCGACCTCCCACACCTGTGGGTTGAGGGTCCGGTCATGCACAATGGACATCTCGTGTGCCCTGGCATTAGACAGAATCACGTCACCATTCCGCCCCACCACAGTCACACCTGTCGGCGAGCTTTGAATAACCAAGTGGAGGATCTGGCTAACAGTGCGCACTCGGTTCTCATCGGGCCCAGGGGCAGCACGACGAGGCCCTCGCCGTTCATTGAAGAGCTTCACTCCATAAGCGGCGAGGGCAACAACGAGGCCTCCAGCAAGGAAGGCAACAACCGTGTTCACCAGGACAAACAGGCTTTATTTGTTGCCCTGGTTCGCAACAGCAGCAGCACCGGCAGCTGCTGCCTCCGGGTCAAGGTAGGTGCCACCGGGGTTCAGCACCTTGCCCTTGCCATCAATCTCATACACAAGCGGCATACCGGTTGGAATATTCAGCCCCGCGATGTCTTCATCGGAGATGTTGTCCAGGTACTTCACCAATGCACGCAGGGAATTGCCATGGGCTGCGACCATGACCGTCTTGCCATCAAGCACCTGTGGGAGGATCACGTCGATGTAGTAGGGCAGGAAACGCTCCACAACGTCCTTCAGACACTCCGTGCGCGGGACCTCCGGCAGGAATGCGTATCGCGGATCATTCGTCTGCGCGTACTGGTCATCCAGATCAATCTCCGGCGGCGGGGTGTCGTAGGAGCGGCGCCACGACATGAACTGTTCCTCCCCGAACTTGTCGCGGATCTCAGCCTTGTTCAAACCTTGGAGCTTGCCGTAATGGCGCTCATTCAAACGCCAGTTGCGCACAACCGGAATCCAGTGGCGGTCAGCCGCGTTCAAGGAAATATTGGCGGTGCGGATGGCGCGACGCAAAAGCGAAGTGAACACGATGTCCGGGAGGACACCTTTCTCAGCCATCAGCTTGCCGGCGTTGATGGCTTCCTGCACACCTTTATCCGTCAAATCCACATCCACCCAGCCGGTGAACTGGTTAGACTCATTCCACTTACTTTGTCCGTGACGAACGAGGACTAGCTTTCCGTTACTCATACCGTCAAGCATGCCAAAACATCGGCTTCTCCGCCGGTGGAACGGGGTTCCACTACCGAAATGGGGTAGTGCAAAAACTCATCGGGACCTTTATTCCCCGGATGTCCCCCTTGTGGTCTAGATTGTCTGGTGTGAATTTGCGTCGTTTTGCCTCCCCCGCCGTTGTTTTCTCCGTCCTGTGTAGCCTCATTCCCGCCACCCAGGTCCCTACTGCCGCTGCCGCGCCAACGAGTGATCAAGGAGCAGTGACTAGCCCCGCCATTGCTGCTCCCGGTGCCCCGATGCGTCTGCGCCCCTACGACGCAACGGCCCCGTTTGGCCCCGGCAATGCTTCTTTTAAGGAGATCACCGGACTTGACGTGCACCCTCACATGCTCGCTCGCGTGTGCAGCCAGGGGCCCGTGGGCACTGTGACGCTTCCGGATGGCACAACGCAGCGCATCATGGTCTCCGCCGGTCACTGCCTCGCCGCTGAGGACATCAGCGGCATGTTCATGGGTAGTACCGTCGACGCGCCCGTGCGTGGAGGTTACAAAAAAATCGGCGCTATCGACCTTGTGCACACCAACGGTCTGCCCAGCGGATACGACACGCTCGGCCAGTCCGCACAGAAAGCTTTGCGCGCGGAAGACTGGGGCATTGTGGTGCTTGACGACGGTGCTGCGGCCGACGGCTCCGCCTCCTCCCGCGATCAGTTCAACCGTGGCCCCAGCACTCCCGTCACTTTGACTGGTGTGCGCACGTACCGTTCTCTTGCGCCGGGTGAGATTGCCCTGGATAACTTTGCGCAGCCGATGTGCAAGGACGGCTCTACGAAGGGCCGCACCTGCGGTGTCCAGTTGTTCTACACAGCCAACAACGTGTGGTCCCTGAACCTGGGCTACGGCACTGGTGATTCCGGCGGTGTGAACTACGATCCGAACACCGGGCAGATCATCGGCGTAACCTCGCTCGGCTTTGGCCCATTGGGTACTGCGCAGCGCGCCGACCGTGCGATTGAATCCGCCTATGCACTGCCCGCCGGAACGGTGAATGACCACTTCACGCCTGCTGCGCCGAATGCAAACCGCGCTGACTTCGTGTCCATCAAGGAAGAGGAAGCTGAGTTCAACCAGTACTTCGCTGAGCACAACCCGGACGTTCCCCCGGAGATGATTGCGCAACCGACGCCACGCGAGCAGTTCGATCAAGCAGTAGCTAGCGCGACCGCTGATGCCGGCGTGATCGCTAGGGACCTGCGCGACTTCGCTGTCCTGGGTACCGTCGCTGCTATTGCAGGCGTGCCACATGAACAGATCGCTGATGCCGGCAACACCCTCGCCAACGCCGTGGGCAACTATGCCGGGGCTCACATCAACAACATTGTGAACACCGGCATCTACGCCGCGTTCGATGAACTCGGATACTAATTCCCGCCTTTAATTGCCCACTGCACGCCGTCGCGGAGTGGGCTCAAATCCTTCTACAGCCTCGCCGTACACCTGGAAAAGTGCCGCCGCGGAGGCAGCCCAACTGAACTGTGCTGCGCGTTCGACGGCGGCTTCGGCCATGGTGATGCGCCCAGTGTCGTCGATAAGCAACTGCTCTAAAGCATCAGCCCAATCAACCGGGTCATGGCCGTCCACCAGCACACCGGTTTCCCCGTCTGACACCGCGAGAGGCAAGCCACCCGCACGTGCAGCCACGACTGGGGTGCCTGTCGCCTGCGCCTCAATGGCAACAAGCCCGAATGACTCGTTGTAGCTCGGCACCGCGACGACGTCCGCCGCCTGATAGATCTGCACGAGTTCCTCCGGCGGACGCGGCCCGAGAAAACGAATCTTACGGCCCACACCAAGCTTATGGGCCATCGCGCGGTAATAACCCACGGAAACATCCGAACCGGACGCACCACCGCAAATGATGGCGCGCACATTGCTATCCGGGTCCCGCTCCAGCAGCTCCGCAACCGCACGAATGAGCACCTGCGGCCCCTTGAATTCCTGGAGTCGCCCAACGAAAGCAATCACCTTGCTGTCCAGCGGAATGCCCAGATGACGGCGCGCTACCTCCGTGTTCCGGTTCGTGCCCGGTGTGAACATCCGCGTATCCGCACCTGGAGTGACAACGCGGATGCGGGCAGGGTCCGCGTCATAATGCCGACCCAACTGCGTGATCTCATCGGGCGTATTCACCACCAGAACTTCGGCGTTATCGACCAACTGCTGCTCACAAATACGCCGTGCTTCTGTCTCCGGCGAATCCGCATCATCCGCCGACCCCACACCCAGGCGGGCTGCGTTCTTCACCGCGGCCCACGTGTGTCCAGTGTGGATCAGTGGTACGCGAACAAGGTCCCGCAACAGCCACCCCACCTGACCAGACAACCAGTAGTGGGAATGAAAGAGGTCATACTCCAGTCCCTCTTCTCGTGTGAATTGCACGATTCCACCAGCAAAAGCCGCTAGCTGAGTAGGCAGTTCCTCTTTGGCCAGCCCTTCATACGGGCCCGCCACAATGTTGATCACGCGCAGGTTCTCACACACCTGCACCACATCCCCCTGGCTTGGCCGAGTGGCACGGGTATACACATCCACTTTCACACCGGTAGCGGCAAGTTCACGCGCGATATTCAGCACATAAACGTTCATACCGCCAGCATCACCGGACCCTGGCTGTTCAAGTGGGGACGTGTGCATGGACAACATGGCTACGCGCATGGTCCCCCAGCCTAGCCATCATTCACCACATGTGAATGTATGCTCACCGCGCATGCTTGTGCCACTGGCGGAAATCCGCAGCCAGCGTGGCAGCCAACTCCTTGTAGGCGCGCAACGTGCGCGGGTTCATTCGAGCCACATCAACAACCGACCCCTCGGCCAAATGCGAGTCATACGGAATAACGTGCACAGCCCGAGTGCGGGCAGCAAAATGCCCCACCACTCTATCCATACACACCGGCACCTTGGGGGACTGGGCCGACACAACCACCACAGCGTTCGCCGCCAGCCGGTCGTAGCCATGCAAACTCAACCAATCCAACGTGGCCGCCGCCGATTGCGCTCCATCCAAGGCTGGTGAGGTCACCAACACCAACATGTTTGCCAAATCCAGTACACCCGCCATGGCCGAGTGCATCAGTCCCGTCCCACAATCCGTGAGGATAAGGTTGTAGTGGTGCTGCAAAATATCCACCGCATGCCGGTAATCCTCCTCACTGAAAGCTTCCGACACCGCCGGGTCACGCTCACTGCCAATCACATCCAAGCGCGTAGACCCCTGCGTTGTGAAGGCCCGCACTTGCCCATATCGCTCCGTGTCAGGTGCACTCAACAAATCCCGGATAGTCGCATCACCCGCCGCGTCCGCCGCCACGCGCTGCGCGAGGGTGCCAAAATCCGGGTTCGCATCAATAGCGATCACGCGATCCCCACGCATTTCAGCCAACACAGACCCCAACGCCACCGTTGTCGTTGTTTTGCCGACGCCACCCTTCAACGACATCACCGCAATCCGGTAATCGCCCCGCAGTGGGGTGCGAATCTTCTCCGTTAACGCATCTTCTTCCTGCTCACGCTGAGAAGGCCCCGGATTCACCCGCCCCGCCGTTAACTCGTACACAAGCTTGCGCCAGCCAGACTTCGGGTGAGTTTTTGCAGGATTGACCACAACCCTACCGTCCAGCTTCCGTGGCCCCTCGACCCCTGAATTTGGTGCATGAATCACAGGCTCCGCTGGTTGCGCTAGTTTAGCTGGCTGCGGTGCTTTCCCTGGTCGTGGCGTTTTCGCTAGGTCCGCTAATTGTGAGGGTTTCCCCGGTTGGGCCAGTCGTGGCGCTTTCCCTGGTTTTGTTGGCTGAGGGGGTTTCGCCGGTCGCGTTAGACGTGGTGCTTTCGCTGGTTCTTCTCGTAGTGAGGATTTCCCCGATTGGGCTAACCGTGGCGCTTTCTCTGATTGCGTTAATTTCGGCGCTTGCGCTACCTTCGGCGATTCCACTGTTCGGGGGGATTGCGTCGGCTGTGCTGGTCGCGCTGATTGCGGGCGTGGAGCAGTCTGCGCCCCACGCGGGGACTCGACCTCTGGAACCCACTCCCCTAATCCGTTATGGGCAAACCGCCTATACGACCCTTGATCGCTCGGATCAGCAGTCCGATCACGGTTCTTGCGTTGAAAATGGTCGTGCGAGTGCGTCACGGGAAAATCACTCCTAGGAGATGCGCGGCGCCCTCTACAGCCCGCTGTGGCCCATCATCCTAGCGCGTGGGTGTTACACGCACAACAGACGAAGGTTGCGTGATTTAAATTACATATTTGGCCCCATAGCTTGCAGATCACATATATACTCCACGGAAGTAAATCAATCCATAACAAATGTGGAGGGCAGACAATAATGTCGGCATTCGAAGAAAAAGCCTGGCTATCCAGCTACGCAGAGTGGACACCGCCGGAGGTAGAACTCGGCGATGACACCATCTTGGATATTTACGACGAAACGTTGGCCAAGAAATCCCACAAGAGCGCTCTGTACTTCTTCGGCAAAACCACCACCTACGCCGAGCTTGACCGTCAGATTCGCAGCTGTGCCGCTGGCCTCCAGGCCTTTGGTGTCCGCCCAGGCGACCGCGTCGCACTGGTCATGCCGAACTGTCCACAGTTTGTTATCTCCTTCATCGCTGTATTGAAGCTGGGCGCATCCGCTGTTGCACACAACCCGCTTTACACCGAACACGAGCTGCGCGGCCAGTTCCAAGATCATGGCGCACGTGTGGCCATCATGTGGGACAAGGCAGCCGGAAACCTTGCTGGCCTGCGCAAGGACACCCCACTGGAAACCATCGTCTCCGTGGACATGACCAAAGCCATGCCAAAATACATGGAGCTCGCCCTCAAGTACGTTCCGGTAAAGAAGCTGCGCGAATCCCGCAACAAGCTATCCGGCCCGGCACCAGACACCATCGCATTTGAGATGCTGCTGTCCTCCGCCATTGGTGGCGAAGGGCATGATCTTGCTCGCCCGGACATTGACCAAGACACCACTGCCGTGATCCTGTACACCTCCGGCACCACCGGTGAGCCAAAGGGCGCACAGATTACCCACGGCAACTTCAACCACCAGATGAAGGCCGGTAAGGCGTGGGTGAAGGACCTGGGCAGCACGGACGAGAAGATCTTCGCCGTCCTGCCGCTCTTCCACGTCTATGGCCTCGCCCTCAACCTCGGCTTGGGCATCATGGTCGGCGGCGAAATCATCCTGCTGCCGGCACCAGAGCCCGACCTCATCCAGGATGCAATGAAGAAGAACCCGCCCACCTGGATGCCGGGCGTGCCCACCCTGTACCAGCGCATCAGCCAGTCCGCCATCAAAAACGGCACCACGCTAGACAGCATCCGCAACTCCTTCTCCGGTGCTTCCACCCTGCCAGTTTCCACTGTTGAGGCATGGGAGAAAGTCACTGGCGGAAACCTTGTGGAGGGCTACGGCCTGACCGAGACCTCACCGATTGTGACTGCGAACCCCATGGACGGCAACCGCCGCCCCGGCTACATCGGCATCCCGTTCCCAAACACCCTCGTGCGCATTGTCAACCCCGACAATCCAACCGAACTCATGCCGGACGGCGAACCTGGTGAGCTCGTGGTCAAGGGACCACAGGTGATGAAAGGCTATCTGAACAAGCCGGAGGCCACTGAGAAGGCTTTTGTGGACGGCTACTTCCGCACCGGCGACATGGGCGTCATGGAAGAGGACGGCTGGCTCCGCCTGGTCTCCCGCATCAAGGAGATGATCATCACCGGCGGCTTCAACGTCTACCCGGATGAGGTGGAAAACGTCATGCGTGAACACCGTGACATCGAAGACATCGCCGTCGTAGGCCGCCCGCGCGATGATGGCTCCGAGGATGTTGTTGCCTGTATCACCCTCGCCGAAGGTGCAGCCCTCGACCCGAAGGGCCTGCAGGACTACGCACGTAAGCGCCTCACCGCATACAAGGTGCCGCGCACCTTCTACCACTTCGAGGAACTCAACCGCGACATGACTGGCAAGATCCGCCGCCGTGAGGTGCAGGAATCCCTGATCAACCGCCTCAACGCCGGAACTGCAGCTGACGGAGAGAACGCTGCGGGCACCCCGGAGGAACCCACTGAGGAGCAGATTGAGAAGGGTAAGCAGAACAACTAGCTCCTAGTTCTGCCCCACTGAGCCTCTTCCCGTTCACACGCTGCGGGAAGGGGCTCTGTCTTCGTTGGCTGTGACACTGGTTTGACTATGTCACCGTGCGCACACCAAAAGTCCAGGACGCGAACGGGCGATGCGGCACATAGTCAAACCAACCCGAAGGCCTACCCGCGAGCTAGTCGAGGGCAACCCCCACCCACACCGGCTCAGGCACCAAAGTGACCCCGAAATGGTCACGCACTCCGTCGCGGATGGTGCGGGCTAGGGCAACGATGTCGTCCGCGGTAGCAGATCCGCGGTTAGTCAGCGCCAGGGTGTGCTTGGTGGACAGGCGAGCAGGGGCATCGGCACCAGGGAAACCCCGGGGGAAGCCAGCGCGCTCAATGATCCAGGCGGCAGAAAGCTTCACCATCCCATCGGGCTGGGGGTAGCGCGGCATGGTGGCAGCGTCCGCGCCATCCTTGCTGGCAACTTCGTCGGCGATAGCCACCGAGACGACGGGGTTAGTGAAGAAGGAGCCGGCAGACCATGTGTCATGGTCCGCCGGATCGAGGACCATGCCTTTGGAGGCGCGGACGCGGAGGATTTCCTCGCGGGCCTCGACAAGCGGAAGGCGCTCGCCGTCCAGATGGCGTAGTGGGATGGACAAGCCCTCCGAACCGGTGGGAGTGAGCTGCATCTCGACATCCAAGACTGCAGCACGACCGGTGAATTTCAGGTTGGAATAACGGTAGGCCAGGTCGAGGGAGCTGGCCGGAACCCACTCCGTCACGCCCGTCTCGCGGTTGTACAAGTGAACGCGGGTGAGCACGTCGGAGACTTCCGCACCGTAGGCACCCACGTTCTGCACCGGCGTGGCACCCGCGGAACCGGGGATGCCAGACAGGGTTTCAATACCGGACAGTCCCGCCTCCACGGTGGCGGCGACAACGTCATCCCACACAGCACCCGCGCCGGCACGGACAAGCCCCGGCACACCATCGGCATTCACCTCAATAGTGTCATTGGCGGCGATCACCACAACAAGATCAAGATCGCCCTCCGCTACAACGAGGTTGGAGCCACCGCCGACGATGAGGAGGGGGGTGCGGGCGGCGTCGATAAGCGACACTGTGCGCGCAAGCTCTTCAGAAGTGCGGGCGCGATACGCGTGGCGCGGGGAACCTCCCACACGCAACGTAGTCAGGTCCGCTAAACGCACGCCGTCGATTTTCTCCGCCGGTGGAGTCGATGAATGTTGATGCACCCAAACAACGGTAGTCTGTTTGGCATGGCAACTCATAGCGAAAACACCGTGACCATCAACCAACCTGCAGCAAAGGTGCACGAGGCATACTCCTCCCGCGCATACTGGGAGTTCATCGCCGCAAACCTATCGCCCGAGCCAGGCGAGGTCAACGAATTCACTGACACCTCCGTCACCCTCTTTGAGGTTCTGCCCACTACGCTCCTGCCGGAGGCCGTGCAATCTATGGTTTCCCAGGCGCTCAAAGTCAAGCGCGTAGTCAACATCGGCACACTCGAGGGAGAGGCAGCCGAGGTGTCCTACACCGCTGACGTCAAGGGCACCCCGGTGGACTTCGGTGGCACCATCAAGCTCACTGGCTCTGGTGAGACCACCACGCTCACCTACGACAACGAGGTTTCCGTGAACATTCCCTTCATGGGCCCGGCTATTGAACCAAAGGTCGGCGAGGCCCTAGGTGACCTGTTTAACCAAGAGGGCGAGCTCACCGAGAAGTGGATCAACGAGAACCTCTAATCCCCTCTTCGCCACACCACTTCACACAAGCAACCAGCAACCTCACAGGTTGTTTGCAGGTGGCATTAGTGGTGCTGGCAAGTGTGTGATGGACAATATCGTCTCATGACGCGCACGAAATCACGCCGAGGCCTCAAGTTTCTTCTTGGCATCCTTGCTGCGCTAGTCGCGTTGTTCTTCCTTGCGGAAATATCCCTCCGAGTGTTCATCGCGCAGCAAATCAAAACCAGTTTCCTCGATAGTGCGCCGGAGTCCGTGACCGTGGAGCGTGAGCCCAAGGTCTACTTCGGCGCACAACCCGTTTTATTCGGACTGGCCACCGGAAAAATCCACCACATTAACCTGGACCTCCCGTCCACACTCACCCCCGATAGCACCTATATCGCGGGAACTCCGTCCGCGAAGATTAACGCGACTGGGTTCATTCTTGACCCCGATGACCCCCGGGCCGACCGCGTGGAGGTGCACACCATTTTGCCGCAAGCAGTTGTCCGCGACATGCTTCAGCGCGAACTCGGTGCATCACTGGAGGAGTCCGGCGACGATTCATTTCCCGGCTACACCCAGATTCTCAGCGTCACCAACGTCCAGGCAAACCCGGATAACAGTACCTTCACCATCACTTTTTCCAACGGTGCTTTTGCCGTGGAGCTGCGCCCGAATATTCAGAATGGCCAGCCCGTGTTTGAGGCCGTGTCTACCGAGCTTTTGGGCCGCACTTTGCCTGACTTCTTCTCAGACGCCGTCAGCGTTGCGCTTAAGCGTGGCCTGAATGACCAGGTAGTTGGCACCATGAAGATTGAACGCTTTGATGTGGTTGATGGCGGTTTTGCGGTAACCATCATCGGGGAAAACGTCCACTTCAACGAGCTGCAGGTGTAGCAAACACGCGCTTCGCGCCGGCGTAAAGCGCATCCACCGCCCCCTCAAGTGTGCTCACGCCGTAGACCACTAGCTCGGAGGTCGTATCTGGGAGCCCCACGCCCGCAGCCACTGCAAGGACAGCTACATCCGCGCGTTCCGCGATGCGTGCAAGAGCTTCAATTTTTTGCTTATCGACGTCCCCCGTACACACCACCCCCAGCCGCGCCGGCTCATCCACCACTTGACTCACCGCGATGATGTCCGCCAGCACAGCGCTGGTGTCGGTAGCGAGCAAATCCAGATCCACCGCAAGCCAGATCTCCGTTGCGCCCTCTTGCACCGCCATGCGTGCCTCCGCAGCCTTGATGAGGCTATGATGGCGTCCCGTTGGCCACCCCACCAGTGCGATCACCGGCGCTACTGCGCTAGCCACGCCAGTGGGTTCGACGACGATACCTGCCTGGGGGTCCTGCACAATAAAGCTATCTGATGGCGCTTTCGCCCCGGGGTCGAAGACGCCAATACGCTTCGAAAGCCACGCTACATCCTCTGCGGAAATCTCCACGCCTGATTACCAGCCGTAATTACCGCGCAAGATGTTGTTGATCTGCGGGCGCACATCGAAGAAGTAAATACCGATGAACACGCACCCAATCAGACCAAGGAAACCGAAACCGCTCAAACAGGCGATACCACTGCCCGCGAGGATGGCCGTCCACGCCCACTTCTGCATACGGTCCGCCGCAGTGAAAGCGTCATCGCGCGTGACACTCGCCATCCCCGCACCCACAAGGCCTGCGATACCCACGAGCGCCATGACGAACTGGCGCAGCAACGTCGGCGCAATCATGATCCACGCCTCAAGCGGAAGATTCGAGAGCTGGAACAAGGTCATAGCGGGGTCAAGCCCTTTCTACATTCGGGAGTGGCTAAAGGTCTCACACTTGGTACTGCGTTCGAGCTTAGAGCAGGAAGTGGCTCACCGTGTAAATGGCAATGCCGGCCAGCGAACCGACAATCGTGCCGTTCATACGAATGAACTGCAAATCCTTCCCCACCATCAGTTCAATCTTCTCCGAAGCCTCTTTAGCATCCCAGCGCTTCACCGTTTCCGAAATGATCGCCGTAATGTCATTCGCATAATGGTCCGCGATGAAACGCGCTGCACCTTCAATCCGACGGTCCAAATTCTCCCGGAGTTCCGCATCAGTATTGATGCGTTCACCCCACTCCTGAGCCAATTCCGCCACGCGGCGACGGAGGAGGGAGGAGGGGTCGACGGCGGCGTCGATAAGCGACTGCGAGACCGCATCCCACATCTCCCCCGCAACATTCGCGGCGGCCCGCGAACCCATAATGTCCTGCTTCAGACCCTCGACCCGCGTGATCATCGCCGCATCAAACTGAAGATCCTGCGCAAACTGCGACAACAAACGACGAATCGCACGACGAGCGTCATGCCGCGGATCCGTATCCACCTCCGCCATAAAATCGACCAACTCGCGGTACACACGCTCCCCGACGAGCTCCTTCGCAAAGCGCGGCGCCCAGCGCGGCATACGCTCATCGATCAAGGTGACCACCCCGGACTCCATCTCCCCCACCTTGCGGCGGCCCCACGAAATGATCTCCTGCACAACCGGCTCAACCTTGCCATCCTCAATCAAAGAGTCCAGCATCCGCCCCAACGGAGGACCCCACGCAGGCTCCGTAAACCGGCCAATCACCTGCTGATTAATCAGCGCCTCTGCATCCGCTCGATCAATCGCCCCCACAGCATTCGCCGTAAAACGTCCGACCCGATCCGAAACCTTCCCCGCATTCTCCGGATGAGCCAACCACGCACCAATTTTCTCCGGCAGATTCGCCTCAGAAACCTTCTCCGTGATCAACTGCGCATTCAAAAAGTTCTCCCCCACAAACTCCGACAAAGAATCCCCAATCTGATCCTTCTTCCGCGGCACCAAAGCCGTATGGGGAATAGGAAGACCCATCGGGTGCCGGAACAGCGCCGCCACAGCAAACCAATCCGCCAACCCACCAACCATGCCAGCCTCAGCGCCTGCCCGCACAAGCCCCACCCACCATGCAACAGTTCCATCCACATGGTCCAACCACCACGTACACACCACAAAGATGATCGCCGCAATAACGAGCAAGCCCGTCATCAACGACTTATAAAACCGCAACGCACGACGTTGCTGTGCTTCCTTCTCCGGGTCAACGCCTGGAAACGCCGACCCCTGCGACGCGATGGAAGGACGATCAAGGGACTTTTTGGCCATAGATTGATTAAAGCGCAAAGAAGCCTCCCACTCACGTTTACACACGTCAAGTGGGAGGTTTCCCTGTTCAGGCTACCGTGGCTCCGTTAGTTACGGCGACCAGTCTCCTTGCGGTACGCCTTGTAGTCCTTACGACCAACCGTGATCAGCACAATCGAACCAATCACCATCACCACAGTCATCACCGCACCAGCGATGAGAAGCGTGTTGGTGATGTCATCCGAAGCACCATGGCCCCAGATGTGAGTTCCAGCGCCGTAGATCAGCGTGCCCATGCCAGCCAGCGAAGCAAGCATCAAGCCCATGCCAACCCAGGTCGAGTTACGCATCAACGAAGAGTGCGGTGCACCCAGCGAAACCGGGTCATAGCCCTCAATGTAATTATCGTGGATTGCCTGGCCGTACTCCGGGAAGGTCTCAATGGAACGATCCGCAACAGGTGCGGGTCCGTGGTGTCCACTCATGGAAATTCCTCTCTTCCTCTAGGGCAAACCCTAGTCATCCTTACCGCGGAATGCCGCGCGGGCACGCTCACGGTTGACAGCGCCGACAGCCTCAAGCGGGATACCAGCCGGGCAGACATCTGCACACTCACCGAAGAGGGTGCAGTGGCCGAAGTTCGTCTCCAACTCATCAACCATCTGGCGAGCACGTTTACCGCGCTCCTCCTTGCCCAGTGGCAGGAGCTTCAGGTGGCTCAGCTTAGCACCGGTGAACAGGTGCGCAGCACCGTTCGGGCAGGCAGCCACACAAGCACCACAGCCGATGCAGGCAGCGAAGTCGAGTGCCTTCTCAGCAGTCTCATGGTTGACGTGCAGGGTATCTGCATCCGGAGCGGTACCAGCCTGGATGGAGACGTAGCCACCCTGCTGCATGACACGGTCCAGTGCGGAGCGGTCCACGGTGAGGTCCTTGATCACCGGGAATGCAGCGGAGCGGAACGGCTCAATCTTCAGCGTGTCGCCGTCCTTGTAGTTGAACAGGCGCTGCAGGCAGGCAGTGATGTTCTGGCCCGCACCATGCGGGCGACCATTCACGGACAGACCGCAGGTACCACAGATGCCCTCACGGCAATCAGAGGCGAAGGTGAAAGGCTCCTTACCTTCCTCAACGCGGGCATTGTTCACGTGATCCAACAGCTCCAGGATGGACATCTGTTCAACAGCGTCATCCACCTGGACGGTCTCGAAGGATCCTTCAGCGTCGGGTCCGGCCTGACGCCAGATCTCAAGTGTCAGTTTCATTACTTGTAGTTCCTTGTCATCAGCGGGATCGAATCGAAGTACAGAGGCTCAGCGTGGCGGACAAACTTCTCCTCACCAGCGGGCTCCCAAGCGGAGACGAAGCACCAGTTCTCATCATCACGCTCTGCCTCACCATCCTCGGAGAGGTGGTCTTCGCGGTAGTGCGCACCACAAGACTCATCGCGGTCCAGGGCATCAATGATCATGAGCTCACCTAGGTTAATGTAGTCCGCCACACGGAGGGCATTCTCCAGGGTCTGATTCATGTCCATTGCGTCGCCCGGAATGTTCACGTTTGCCCAGAAGTCTCGGCGCAGTTCGCGGACAGCCTTGAGGCCCTTCTCCATGAGCTCCACGTTACGTGCAACACCGCACGATTCGTAGAGGATCGCGCCGAGCTGCTCGTGGTAGTGGTCCGGGCCGTGCGGGTCAGAGCCGTTGATGTTCATCAGACGGTCAATGTGTTCCTGGGCACGGGCGACAGCTGAGGTAACCTCAGGCGCCTCCAGCTCGAGCAGCTGCTCGTTCAGGTGACCAGCGAGGTAGTTCGGAACCGTGAACGGAAGGGTGAACCAGCCGTCAACGGAAGCGGACAGCAGCGAGTTTGCACCCAGGCGGTTTGCACCGTGGTAGGTCCAGGAGCACTCACCGGCGGCGAACAGGCCGTCGATGGAGGTCATCTCATTGAAGTCGGTCCACAGGCCACCCATGGTGAAGTGGACGGTCGGCGCAATGAGCATCGGGGACTCGTACGGGTCCTCACCAACAGAGTCGAAGTACATCTCGAACAGGTTCGAGTAGCGCTCCTTGATGGTGTCCTTGCCCAGACGCTCGATGGCGTCTGCGAAGTCCAGGTACGCAGCGTTGTGCAGCGCACCAACACCGCGGCCAGCGTTGATCTCCTGGGAGATAGCGCGGGAAGCAACATCACGCGGGACCAGGTTGCCGAAGGCCGGGTAGCGGCGCTCCAAGAAGTAGTCACGATCCTCTTCCGGAATCTCGTTTGCCGGACGATCGTCGCCCTGCTTCTTTGGCACCCAAATACGGCCGTCATTACGCAGGGACTCCGACATCAGGGTCGTCTTGGCCTGCCACTTAGCGTTGACCGGAAGACCCGTCGGGTGGAATTGCACAAAGGCCGGGGATGCAAGGTAAGCACCATGCTCGTATGCACGCATGATGGCAGACGCATTGGAGTTCTTCGCCAGCGTGGTCTTGTGGTACACGTTGCCGTAACCACCGGTAGCCAGCACCACAGCGTGGCCGGTGAACGGCACGAGTTCGCCCGTGATCAGGTTACGGGTGACAATGCCACGGCACCGCTTCTTGCCGTCCTTCTCAGTGATGATGAAGTCGACGAGGTCGTTGTGGGTGAAGATCTCCACGTTGCCCAGGTGGATCTGGCGCTGCAGCGCAGATGCCGTGGACAGTTGGAGCTGCTGACCTGTTTGTCCACGGGTGTAGTAGGTACGGGAGACCTGCACACCACCGAATGAACGGGTGGCCAGGGTGCCACCGTACTCACGAGCGAACGGTGCACCGATCGCGTTCATGTGGTCGATCACGCGGACCGACTCAACAGCAAGGCGCCAGCAGTCGGACTCACGGCAGCGGTAGTCACCGCCCTTGACGGTGTCCTTGGTGTGGCGGTACGCACCGTCGTTATCCACCTTCTTGCCGCGGGCGGAGTTAACGCCACCCTGAGCAGCAATGGAGTGCGCACGGCGCGGAGCGTCGTGGTACGTGAAGTTCTTCACGTTGTAGCCGAGCTCGCCGAGCGCGGCTGCTGCAGCACCACCGGACAGGCCGGTACCAACAACGATGACTGTGAACTTACGACGGTTCAGCGGGGAGACCAGCTCCATGTGGTCCTTCTGGTAGCTCCACATATCGCGCATCGGGATGCCCTTGGGCTCATTGTTCTCCAGGATGCTGCCCGGAGTTACCCCCTTGGCCTTGGACTGCGGGTTAGTGAAGTCCTTCTTGCCGGCATCAGTAGCCGGGTTAGTTGCAGTAGTCATTGACGTTCCTCCAGCAGTTCCTAAGACACCAATCCGAATGCGATAGCCAGTGGCATCGCAATGTTGGCAATCACAACGATGGCGGGGATCCAGTAGGCCAGGACAACCATGATCGCGTGGCCTCGCTTGCCCAGCCAGCCCAGGTCAGACACAGCCAGGTACACACCGTGGGTGAGGTGCATGAAGAGTGCGAGCATTGCCACCACGTAGAACAGGGTGACCGGCCAGCGAGCAGGATCGAATGTGGCGATCATGTTGGCCTTGATTGAGCCTGCGACGAAGCTGTCGGAGGCCACAACCTCACCAATGGTCAGATCCAACAGGTGGAAGATGATGAACAGCAGCAGGATCACGCCGGTCACCAGCATCCAGCGGGCAGCGGTGGACTGCAGTCCACCCATAAGGTTGGTACGGCGGAACTTACCGCGTGACTTTCGAGAGCGACCGTGCAGGGCAAATGCACCCCACACGTGCAGCACCAGGCAGGTAAGTAGCACGATGCGGATGATCCACAGCAGCGACTCACCTGGGAAAAGGGGCTGGCCCATCGTGCGTAGGAATTCACCGTACTCATCGATAGCCGGCTGCGCGCCGTGGTCCGGCATGAAGATCTTGAGGTTACCGACCATGTGGCCGATGACGAACAAGAAGAAGAACAGGCCGGTCACGGCCATGATGAGCTTGAGCGCCCAGGTAGGCACTCCGGGCCGCTCACGCAGCGGCTCCTCAGTAATTTTGCCGTGACGAATTGCGTCACGATCTGCGTTTTTTACAGTCATGGCACCTCCAGTGTCGATTTAACTCTACGGTTTCTCTGAGGTTTCCCACGAGTCGAACAGGTTAGTTTCCCGCGATTACCCCCGCTTCTCACCACTTTTTGCCCCGTTTCTCGCTCTTCTCATCGCCGTCGCTTTTCGACGCTCCCCTACCCCTCTACAAATTCCCCCGCAATTACCCCCATTGCGCTGTCGTTTCTCTCCCACCCGGCAAGTCTGACACCACTTGCCTCACTGCCC
The DNA here is from genome assembly GCF_000759055.1 of Corynebacterium tuscaniense DNF00037. Lineage (NCBI taxonomy): Bacteria > Bacillati > Actinomycetota > Actinomycetes > Mycobacteriales > Corynebacteriaceae > Corynebacterium > Corynebacterium tuscaniense. Next base: position 23,947 of record NZ_JRNG01000011.1, read on the forward strand.
CCATCCGGAGGTGTGAAGTTTCCCACTTTCAACCCCTATTTTCGGTCACCCCCACCAGGCTCACCCCGAAGGGCGTCAACCTTTGGTTGGTTAGATGAACCTAAGTGAATTACCCCTGCAAGACGGTCTAAAACCGCCTGTCGTTGATGCTTTCACAATAATGCCCCCGATTCCATGATGGAGCCGGGGGCGCAATATCGAGCTTCTATTTCACAGCTACAAAGGTCTTGCTGCCTTCGAAGCCCGCGCGAACGGACAGGACACCACGGTCCTTCGCGTCCTTCGGAACTGCGATACCGATGTTGCCGGTCTCCTTGCCACCCTTGTACAAAGTCTTGTACATCTCCAGGTCATCCGGAACAACTGTGGTGTAGTCCGTCCACGTGTAGGTGTTGCCGTCTTCAGCGACATATTCAATATCCAGGAACTCGCTCTCGCCTTCCGGATTGCCGCCCGTGTACTCCATCGTCACATTGATCAAGATGTACTCTTTGTCTGGGCCCGGATCATCGTTGAATTCGTTCTCCGCCATAACCTTGCCGTGCGCGTCCAAATCCACCGAGTTCACTGTGAGTACCCAGTCACCACTCTCAAACGAGGTCCCCAATGCGTACGGATCTTCGCGGGTGCCCTTGTGGTCACCACTCGGAGCCGGCTTCTTTTCGGTCGACGGCTTTGCTGCTGAGCTCGCTGTGGAAGCGGGAGCCTTGGTGCTCTTCGTAGCACTTGGCTGAGTGGGAGTCGGCTTAGGGTCATCCGGGCCCAGTGTGGCGCCGAGAATTCCCAGGGACACAATCGTTCCTACGATGCCACCTATAACCGAGGTGACAATCGCCGCAATGGCCGGCGCCTTCGATTTGGACTGAATGACCAAGCCAACAATACCCAGCACGAATGCCACAAACAGCACGAACCAGCCGATGACCTGAATAACCGGAATGCAGGCGAGAATGAAACCGAAAACTGCGAGGATCAAAGCGATAATGCCCGCGACATTCGGCTTATCCCCATTCGCCTGTTGTGGCATACCCGGGTACGGGTTCTGGTAACCAGCGCCGCCGTAGAGGCTGTGCTGCCCAGGCTGCCCAGGCTGCCCCGGCTGCCCAGGCTGCCCAGGCTGCCCCGGCGCACCGTATGGGCTACCCGCGTACTGCGAGCCGTAACCGCCCTGGGGGCCGGGGCCCGCCGGACCACCTTGTGGGAAGCCCTGCGGACCAGCTTGTGGTCCACCCTGAGGTCCGCCCTGGAAGCCTGGCCGCTGACCTCCTTGTGCATACGCCGATTGTGGCGCACCGAATTCGCGGGTTGCGTTCACGCCACCCGGTATGGTGGGTCGGTTCTGAGCACCCTGCGCACCGGAGCTGGAAGCACCGTAGGTGGAACCTGACTGCGGTCCGCCGGGTTGTGGCCGGCCATTTTGCTGCCCACCGAAAGGGGAACCAGTAGTCGGACCGAACTGACCCGAATGCGTTGACTGACCAGGCTGTCCCGGATATGCTGCCTGATCCTGCTGTGCGGATGAGGCTGGCTTATCGGGCTGGCCCGACATTCCAGCCGAATCCAACTTGCCGGACTGCTTGGTCTCGCCGAGGGACGTCGTGGGGGTCGAGTCCGACGAAGACGGCGTGTGGACATACGGGGAGCTTGAGTATCCAGAAGTACCGCTTGAGTTACCAGGCTTGCTGGCACCGTCGGTACTATCAGTGCTGCTGGTGCCACCCGCACCGCTGGAATACTTCGAAGGCGTGTACTCGCTCGTGCCGGACGATCCGGTTTGAGGGTCATTGCCATTCTTCGGGTCCTTGGGATCCACTGGATCCTTCGGATCATTCGGGCCTGAGGTGGGGCCACCGTTGGGGTTATTCGTAGACACGCTTTGACCCTTCTTGCTCGGTTCGTACGGTAAAGAACATCGCTAACCTTACCGTCCATTAGACCGTTTAGCTGAATAGGTGCTGAAAAATCCCCAAACTCTACCTGGGATGGTGGAGTTTGGGGCCTACCAAACGTCGATAAGCAAGTGCTTAGAGGTTGATCATGTGACCTTCGACGCCGTGCGCAATCTCCTTAAGCACCTCAGACAATGTCGGGTGAATGTGCACGTTACGTGCAATTTCGCCCGCGGTAAGGTCGAAGCGCTGAGCGAGGTTAATCTCCGGGAGGAGCTCCGAAACATTGGCTCCAACGAGGTGGCAGCCGAGGATCTCCCCGAACTCACCATCAACGATGAGCTTGCCGAAGCCCTGGGACTCAGCCAGGCCGAGTGCCTTGCCGTTCGCGGAGAACGGGAAAGTAGCAACCTTGATGTCCTTGTCCGGGAACTTCTCGCGTGCCTGCTCCTCGGTGTAACCCATGGATGCGACCTGTGGGTTGCAGAATGTTGCGCGTGGCATCATCTGGTAATCGCCGAGCTCCATAGTCTCTGCGTCCGCGATGGTCTCCGCAGCGACGATGCCCATAGCCTCAGCCACGTGAGCAAGCTGCAGCTTCGCCGTCACATCGCCGATGGCGTAAATGCCTTCGACGTTAGTGCGCATGCGCTCATCCACAGCGATCGCACCGCGCTCGGTGAGCTCCACACCCGTGTTTTCCAGGCCGTAGCCTTCCGTGCGTGGCTGGAAACCAACAGCAACCATGACGCGGTCCACGGTCAGGGTCTCAGTCTCCTCGGAGCCCTTCTTTTGAATATCAACCTCGACGGAGTCACCGTTATCGCGCACAGCCGTGGTTGCGTGGCCCGCCAGGAGCTTCACACCAAGCTTCTTGTACGCCTTAGCAATCTCGCGGGAAACGTCCTTTTCCTCATTCGGCAGAACACGGTCCATGAATTCCACGACAGTGACGTCCACACCGTAGTTGGACAGCACGTACGCAAACTCCATGCCAATCGCGCCGGCACCGACAATAACCATTTTTTCTGGGGCCTTCGGATTGAGGATCTGCTCCTCGTAAGACACCACGTTCTCAGACAGCTCAACGCCCGGGAGGGTCTTCACCACAGAACCGGTAGCGATGATGCAGTTATCAAAGGAGATTTCCTTCCCCTTGTCATCGCCCTCAGTGATCTCAATCGTCTTAGCGTCCTTAAAGGACCCCAGACCATGGATCTCCGTGATCTTGTTCTTCTTCATCAGGTAGTGGACGCCGCCCACGATCTTCTCCGAGACCTGGCGGGAACGCTTGTGCGCGTCCTCATAGTCAAAGGACACCTCACCCTTAATGCCAAAGGTCTTAGCCTCATGGTTGAAGATGTGCGCGACCTCAGCGTTTTTAATGAGGGACTTGGATGGGATGCAGCCGACATTCAAGCAAACGCCACCCCAATACTGCTTCTCTACGACCGCAACCTTCTTGCCCAGTTGAGCCGCACGGATAGCGGCGACGTAGCCACCAGGGCCCGCGCCGAGTACTACAACGTCATAATGTTCATTAGTCACGCCCACTAGGATACGTGCGCTTGCGCCTAAACGCTCGGACAGGTTTCCCTGTACCGTTTTATCGCGCCCAAATAGGGGTCTTTGCCTCATATTCACAACTCCTTCAGCGGTTTGGCATGATGTACAAAGTTGTCCCGCCATCCAAGAAGGACCCCCATGAAGCTGTCTCGCCCCATGCTGGTTACCGCCACCGCAGGCGCACTCATTGCAGGCTCATTCGCGGCCGCCGATTCAACGCCAGTGTTCGCACCGCTTGGCGACGTCACTGAGGTCACCCCTACCACCCCCGATACCGGCAGTGAATCCGAGGCCGCGACCGAGCAGGATGATCCTGCCCCGGCAATAGATCCTGTCGATCTGCCCGCCGAGATTGTTCCCGAAGTGGATGTCCCTGAGGCTGACATTCCCGCCGACATTATCCAGGCGGCCCAAAACCAGCCTGACCACGCTGCGAAATCCCCAGTGGCAGGGCAGCTGCGTAAGCTGACCGCTCCGCCGCACACGGCAGGTGGTGGGGCGCAAGCGTGGTTTGCCACCACAACAGGGAAAGACTCCCAGGTGGAAGCCTGGGAAGTCTGGTCCGAATCCATGAACCGTTGGATTCCAGTAGCCATCATCCCGGCCACTGGTCCGGATAAGAAGACACGCATCCCTAACGCGCCGACGTTGTACATGCTCAATGGTGCCGGTGGCGCTGAACAGAACGCTGACTGGATTAACGCTGGCAAGGCCCATACCTACTTCCCCGGCAAAGGTGTCAACGTGGTGATCCCCATGGAGGGCGCCTTCTCCTATTACGTGGACTGGCTCGCTGGTGGTGATCAGTTGGCCACTAAGTCCGACTACTTCAAGGGCGCACAGAGGTGGACCACTTTCTTGGGCCGCGAACTGCGCGAGCCGGTGGAGACCTACTTGGACGCCGACACCACTAAACGTGGCGTTGTTGGCATGTCTATGTCCGCCACATCTTCGCTCCTCCTGGCGGAGCACTACCCGGGTGAATACCACGCCGTTGGTTCTTTCTCTGGCTGCGCCGCTACGTCCACTTCATTGCCCTGGGCGTTTGCTTCACTGACTGTGAACCGGGCCGCCACAAACCCAAACTACGGTTCCATCACCCCGGCCGACATCTGGGGTCCGATGGGCAGCCCCTACAACCGCTACAACGACGCCCTGGTGAATGCGGAGAAGCTCAAAGGTTCTGCACTGTACATCTCCAACGCGTCCGGTTTAGCTGCAGAAGAGGATATGTACAGCTACCGCCGCAATGCGCGCAAACAAAGCCCTTTGGATGCCATTAACGGTTCGATGACCACCACCATCGAAGGTGGCGTCATCGAGGCAGCAACCAACGCATGCACTCATGATCTGCGCGCAAAATTAAACAGCTTGAGCATTCCGGCTCATTTTGAGTTCAAGAACACTGGTACCCACTCGTGGCCCGTGTGGCGGGACGACATGCTTCGCTCTTGGGAAACCGTGATCGGGCCCGCCCTGCTGGGCAGCAACTTCGTGGCGGACCGAGAAAGCCTGCCAGACTCTTCGTCCTGGGATGCTGATAACTCCAGCTAGCAGCTCCGAGCTAAGCAGAAAAATCGGCCTTCCTCGCGGTCTCATTGCAACTGCGGGGAAGGCCGTTTTTCATCTGCAGTTCTCTGCAGAGCGCGTGTTTTAGAACATGCCCAGTGCCAGGGCGATGCCTGAGGACATCGAGGACGCTCCGTGGGCCAGGCCACCCAGGAACTCGTTGATTGTAAGCTGGATCTGCTCGATGGGGTTCAGGTGCATTGTTATTGTCCTTTTTCTTGAGTAGTGGGGTTTTTCGACGCTCAGTGGGACGAGCTTTTAATAAACCTTCACGCCATTATTCGTAAAAGGCCATGGTGTCGTTACAGTCGGTTTTCACAATAACATGATTCACTTGAGTCACATTAATGGTTTTTATCGCTTGTCGGTCAGGGGTTGCACAGTTAAAGTCAAGTGCGATCTTAAATTATCTCTCGGTAACACCCGCCGCCACCGAAGCGAATAGAGTGGGTGAACCCGAAGCAGCAAAGGAACACCATGAAGCTTTTCCGCTCCGCCCTCGCTATCGCGGCAGCATCCGCAATCGCATGTGGCGCCACAGTTACCACCCCAGCGAATGCCGCATCCGTCACCGCCGAGCAAGCAGCCGGCGACGCCGCACTAGGCACCGTGAAGAACTGGGACGCCAACGAGGCCCCCAAGGCCATCTCCACCGGCAAGACAGCCGAGTGGGTTGCCGAAGTTGATGGTAAAAAGGTGCAGGCCTACTGGGTCACCTCCCCGTCCATGGGACGCGACATCCCAGTTGCAGTTATCCCGGCACGCAATAAGGATGGCCAGGCGGTGCAGAACGCCCCCACGATCTATCTGCTCAACGGTGCCGGTGGCGCAGAGCAGAACAATGATTGGCTGACCTACGCAAACACCCAAAAGTTCTTTGCTGATAAGGGCGTGAACGTGGTCATCCCGATGGAGGGCGCGTTTTCCTACTACACCGACTGGTTGAATACCCCAAAAGCGCAGTACTTCCGTGGCCCACAGAAGTGGGAAACGTTCCTGACCAAGGAGCTACCGGGCCCGATTGAGAAGAAATTGGGTGCGGACAGCCGTCGCGCAATCGTTGGTTTCTCCATGTCCGGCACCTCCGCACTGGTGCTGCCCACCAAGATCCCGGGCTTCTATGACGCTGCGGCTTCCTTCTCTGGCTGTGCCGCAACATCCACTATGGCTCCGTACAACTTTGCTCGCCTGACCGTCAACCGTGGCGCAGGCGCTGCTGGTGCGAATTATCAGAACGTCACCCCGGAGCAGATGTGGGGGCCGATGGGCGGCGAGTACAACCGCTGGAATGATGCACTGGTCAATGCGGATAAGCTGCGCGGCACCGCACTGTATGTCTCCACTGCTACGGGGCTTGCCTCCGAAAACGACATGATGGGCACCCTTATGGGCAAGGGCGCTACCCAGGCTGAGGCTTCCGCTGCCGCTATGACCCTGCAGGTTGAAGGTGGTGTCATTGAAGCCGCGATCAACTCCTGCAACCATGACCTGCGTGCCAAGCTGACAAAGCTCAATATTCCGGCACACTACGAGTTCCGCAACGTGGGCACCCACTCCTGGCCGGACTGGCGCAAGGATCTGGAGAACTCTTGGGAGAAGACTATTAAGCCAGCCTTCAAGATGTAATAGGGCTTCAAAGCCCCAATCCCCCTACCCCCTTCCTGGCAGCCCAAACTATCCCCCCTGCCTGGCAACCCAAACTATCCCCCCTGCCTGGCAGCTCAAACTATCCCCCTGCCTGGCAGCCCAAGCTGCCAGGCAGGGGCTTTTCGCTGTTTCGAGCACGTGGTTAGTGTGGGGGCATGAGCGACCACCCCGAACAGTTCACCCCTGACCTCACCATTGCCCCTGAGCTGCTGGACGATATCTCCGGCCCGGAAGCCCTGAGGTGGGCTACCGCATGGTCAGACGCCACCGAGGAAGCCGTCCGCACCCAACCGGGCACAGCTGAGTTGGAACAGCGGATGCGTGAGGCATTGGACACTCAAGCCAAGATCCCCTACGTCACCCGCCGTGGGGAGCACCTGTACAACTTCTGGCGTGACCGTGACCATCCCCGTGGGGTGTGGCGTCGCACCACCACGGAAGACTATCTCGCTGGTGGGGAGCGGTGGGAGGTGCTCGTGGACGTCGATAAGCTTGCGCGCACTGAAGATGCGGACTGGGTGTGGAAAGGCGCGACCGTGCGCCCACTGCACCATGATCGCGCACTGTTGCGGCTCTCGCGCGGCGGGGCGGACGCGGTGGTCGTGCGCGAATTTGATCTGACGAGCCGCGAGTTCATCGACGGGTTCACACTGCCTGAGGCGAAATCCGATGTGAGCTGGGTGGATCTGAACACGCTGCTCGTAGGCACGGACCTGGGCGCGAATTCTGTGACGGACTCCGGCTACCCGGTCGAGGTGAGGCGCTGGGAACGTGGCACGGATTTGGCCAGCGCGCCGGTGATTTTCCGAGGTGAACGCGACGATGTTGCTGTGGGCGCGCAGGTGGACCATACCCCCGGTTTTGAGCGCGTGACATTCACACGCGCGCTGGATTTTTATACCTCGTTGACATTCGTGGGTGACGCGACTGGGCGCATGACACTCATCGACGCGCCCACCGATTGCACGGTTGTCCCGCACAAACAATGGCTTTTCCTCGTCCCCCGCACCCCATTCGCGGGCCTGCCCGCCGGGGCGCTGGGGGTCATTCAGCTCGACGCGTTCCTTGCGGGTGACAGGAAGATTCGAACGCTTATCGACGACGCCCCCATCAACGACCTTTCCATCACCTCCACCCACCTCCTAGTGACCACCTTGGACAATGTGGTGACGCGTATTTCCAGCTTCGAACTGGGAACATGGTCGCGTTCGGAGGTGGCACTGCCGGACGCCGCCACTGCGTCGGTGGTAGCTACCAGCCCGTTGGATCCGGTGCATGGTGAGGAGGTGTGGATCAACGTATCCAACTTCACCACTCCGTCGACACTGCTGCGCAATGGTCAGGTGGTGCGCCAAGCGCCAGCCCAATTTGATGCTTCAAGCCTAGAAACCCGCCAACACTGGGCCACCTCGACTGATGGAACCAAAATCCCCTACTTCATCACCGGCGATTTCACCCGTGGACAACGCCCCACCCTCGTCGGCGGGTACGGAGGATTCGAAGTCTCCTTGACCCCGGGGTACTCCGCCCTCCGCGGCATGGCATGGCTGGAACAGGGCAATTTCTACGTGCAACCCAACCTGCGCGGTGGCGGCGAGTTCGGTCCGCAATGGCACTCCCAAGTAGTAAAAACCAACCGGCACAAAGTGTGGGAGGACCACCGCGCCGTCCTCGAAGACATTGTGGCCAGGGGATACAGCGCCCCTTCTCTGCTGGCCATCCGGGGTGGTTCCAACGGTGGGCTTCTCACCTCCGGCGCCCTGGTCCAGTACCCGGAGCTTTTTGGTGCCGCTGTCATCCAGGTGCCCCTTACGGACATGCTGCGCTACCACACCCTTTCCGCCGGCGCGTCCTGGATGGCCGAATACGGCGACCCAGACAACCCCGAGGAGCGCGCGGCGATTGAGGCATGGTCACCCCTGCAGAACGTCACTGCCGGTGTTTCCTATCCCCCTGCTCTAGTCACTACCTCCACCCGCGACGACCGCGTTCACCCAGCTCACGCACGCACCTTTGCCCTTGCGCTAGCCAAGGCAGGGCAACCAGTGGACTACTTTGAAAACACCGCCGGCGGCCATGCCGGTGCCGCCGACAACCAGCAGGTCGCGCGGGTAGAAACACTCATCTACCAATGGATCAATAAAAAGTTGGGGGTAAGGTAAATTTTTCGGGAACTTTTCGGATTCTTAACGCGACTAATCCCACACATCGTTCAACCGACAGAAGGATCACTACGATGCTGAACTCAAAGAAGTCCATTGTTCTGGCCGCGGCCCTCTGCGCCGGTTCCCTCGGCCTGGCTGCCTGCTCTAACGACGGCGACTCAGTTGACACCAGCGCCACCACCTCCGCCGTGGAAAGCACCAGTGCCGTTGAGGCTGACAACAGCGCAGCAGCTATCCAACTTGTTGACGGCTACTGCCGCGCCAAGGCCGCTGTGGATGACACAGAGGCACACGAGCACATGACCGACAAGGACATGGAGCACGCTGACATGACCGCTTGCTTCGGCCAGTTCAAAAACATGTCCGACAAAGACATCAACGTAGTTTCCTTCTCCTCCCCAACCCTCGAGGGCGCAAGCACCGAACTCCACGAAACCGTGGACGGCATGATGCGCGAAAAGGAAGGCGGCTTCACCATCCCGGCCGGTGGCACCTACGACCTGGTTCCAGGCGGCGACCATCTGATGATCATGAACTACCCCGGCGCCATCCCGGCCGGTGATAGTCTGACCGTCGAGCTCAAGCTGGACAACGGTTCCACCATCACCACCGAGATCCCCGTGCGGGAACAGCCCTCCGGTGAAGAAAACTACGCTGGGGACATGGACAACATGGACCACGGCGACCACGCCGGCCACTAAACCCCAAAGGAGCAGCGCCACCCGCCATGCCTGACCCGCAACACCAACCAGAGAACGCGAAACAGCAGCCAACCAGAGCCACCCGCCGCCAATTTCTCCGTGGAGCAGGTACTGCCGGTGCAGCAGGTGTAGCCGGTCTCACGGTGATGGGGCTTGGGGGGTGCGCTGAGGGGGAGCAGACAAGCGAAAAATGGCCAGGTCAAGGAACAGAGGAGCCTGGCGGCAATGACTTTCTTGCTGAATCCCGGGTGCCTTTCGATGGCGCCCACCAAGCGGGCATTTCCACGCCCGAACAATCCTTCATCAAACTCATCGCGTTCAATCTCAAAGACAGCAAAACCAACCGCGATGACGTTATCCGATTGATGCGCCTGTGGACCGATGACGCACGCCGCATGTGCAGCGGCGTAGCCGGTCTCGCTGACTTGGAACCCGAAAACCTCGAATCAACTGCGAACCTAACCATCACGGTTGGTTACGGACGTAGCTTGCTGGACAAAATTGGGCTCGCCGATCAAGCCCCGGACTGGCTCGGGGACCTGCCTAAATACTCACGCGACGAACTCGTTGACGCCTGGAACGGCGGAGACATCTGCCTCCAACTTTGTTCCGATGACCGCTTCACCTTGTCGCACGCCTCGCGATTCATGACCAAGACTGCGCGCACCTACGTCGACGTCGCATGGATCCAAGACGGATTCCTGCACGCCCGCGGATCCGTCGAGGCTGGCACCACCCCGCGCAATCTTTTCGGACAGCTCGACGGCACCGCCAACCCAGCCCTGGATGAGTTCGACGACATCGTGTGGATCAACGAAGGCCCCAAATGGCTCCACGGTGGCACCGCCATGGTGGTTCGACGCATAGCCATGCTGATGGATGAATGGGACATTCTTGACCGCGCATCCCGCGAAGTTGCCATGGGCAGAACAATCGAAACCGGTGCCCCACTGACTGGCACAGACGAATTCGATCAACCCGATTTTGACGCCCTCGATGAGTACGGCCTGCCAGTCATCGACCCAAATTCCCACATGGCGCGCGCTTTTTCCACCGACCGTTCTGAGCGGATCTACCGTCGCCCCTACAACTTCGACATGCCACCAGGACCAGACACGCGTGGCACATCCAATGCTGGACAGATTTTCATCTGCTTCCAAAAGAACCCCCTAAAACAGTTTGACCCCATCCAAAAACGTCTCGCCGAAGCAGACCGCCTCAACGAGTGGATCACCCACATCGGTTCCGCGGTGTTTGCGGTGCCGCACGGCACTAAAGAGGGCGAGTACTGGGGCCAGGATCTGTTTGAGGCCTAGCGGGGCCGGCGTGGACTTAGGTCGGGGCCGGCGAGGCCCTCTGCCCCGGTGAAGGATTTGCATCTCCCCGCGGGTCGCCCACAAACCGGATCACTGTGACCTGGGAGTTTAAAAAACGGCGGGGGACCGGATGTTAAATCCTTCACTCACACAAGACTCAAAAGAACCAAATTGGGATGTGCAGCGGTCTAAGTAGGTATGAGAAACGTACAGACAAACCTACAGCTCTACCGCGAACTACACGATGCAATGGATGTGACCCGCTCCGTGCCAGGAGGTCTCTTCCGTGGCGGCCCTGGCATTAAGGTCACCGAGAATATCTACACGTCACTGCCCACCAATAGCGTCATTCGCCCCGTCCACCCTGCACCCGCCGCGGCGCGCGCAATAGCCATGGCCATGGAACACCCTGGCCACACTATTGCGGGGATGAGTGCCCTGGCTGTTTTCGGGTTGCCCTATTTTGCTGATCACTGCCACACCACCCTGTTCGGCCCTGTAAATAGAAACAAGCCACCCACCCAGTTCAGCCCTCTCGTTCAAAGACCAACCAGTGTGGAACATTGGTATGTCTACTTCGAGGGCGTACCCCTCAAAATTTCTCCACCAGCCATTGCTGTTATTTCTGCCTTAAACATGATCCGGGCAAGCGTTCACCGGTGGCCTGCTTCACGTATTGATGGAATTGCGTATAAAGAAATGCAGTCCATCCAGCTCATTGATGCCGCTCGACGGTTCCTTGGCGTAACACCCGACGACATTGTTAGTTCTGGCAAAGACAGAGTGAACAAGCGCTGGCTCCAAAGAATCGTGGAACTGACAACCAACAAAGCGGACTCACCAAAAGAAACTGAGATGCGACTACTGGCCCATGCTTTGTGTAAGAACCTTGGCGTGATGGTCGTTGAGCAGCATCCTCTGTGGGCTGCCGGTTCCCTGGTCACTGTGTTTGATCTAGCGATTCCGGAACTGAAGATCGCCATGATGTACGACGGCGAACACCACTTGAAACGGGAACAGCGTGATTGGGACTCACAAGTCAATGTTGAAGCGGCGCTACAGGGCTGGACTGTCATCCGGGTAACCGCCGGTACTCTCCCGCGATTGCCGGAGTTTCTGATGCGTGCGACGCAAGCTGCCTAGCCGGGCCGAGTGAAGGATTTGACACCACACGAAGCCCCACCCCACCACAGATTTCCATTTCTGCAGGTCAGAGCATGGCGCTTCGCCTGCGCACGTGAGCCCGCTGTTAAATCTTTCACCGGCACTCCTTATACGCCAAAGACGAGCCAGCTAGCATGAATGCCATGACTATGCTCGTCACCGGTGGCGCCGGTTTCATTGGCTCGAATTTTGTGCACATGGTGGCGCAGCGCTATCCGGATACCCGCATCATTGTTCTGGATGCGTTGACCTATGCCGGTAACGCCGAAAACCTTAAAGGCGCAGGCCAAAACAACCAGGTTGAGCTGGTCAAAGGATCTGTGGCGGATCCTGTCCTGGTAGACGAGCTGTGCAAACAATCCGATACAGTCGTGCATTTCGCGGCGGAGTCTCACAATGACAATTCGCTGCGCGACCCCTCCCCCTTTGTGGAAACAAACGTGGTGGGGACGTTCACGCTGCTGGAGGCGGCACGAAAACATGACAAGCGCTTCCACCATATTTCCACCGATGAGGTCTTCGGAGACCTGGCTATCGATGATCCGGCCAAGTTCACGGAGACGACCGCTTACAATCCGTCATCACCCTATTCAGCGACGAAGGCTGGCTCGGATCACCTGGTCAGAGCATGGGTGCGTAGTTTTGGGGTGCGGGCGACAATCTCGAATTGCTCTAATAATTACGGCCCCTACCAGCACATAGAGAAGTTCATTCCCAGACAGATCACTAATCTGCTCACCGGGCGCCCAGCTAAGTTGTATGGCACGGGCGAACAGGTGCGCGACTGGATCCACGTGGATGACCACAATGATGCGGTCTTGGCCATCTTGGAGCGCGGCCGCATCGGTGAGACCTACAACATCGGCGCCAACGGCGAGCACTCAAACAAGGACGTCATCGAGCTCATCTGCGAGTTGATGGGTGGCACTTACGAGCACGTCGCTGACCGCCCCGGACACGATCAGCGCTATGCCATGGATGCCACCAAGCTCACCAAGGAGCTCGGCTGGCGCCCGCGCTACACCGATCTGCGCGAGGGGCTTGAGCAAACCATTGCTTGGTACCGCGAGAACGAGGCTTGGTGGCGCGACGCGAAGGATGCGGTAGAGCAGGGCTACGCCGCGCACGGTCAATAAGCCACGGCCAGTAGGCCAGCCAATAGGTCGGCTAATAGGACTGCTAGTAGGCCATGGCATATAGGTCGGCCACTGGCCGACCTAGAAACGCCTAGTCCAAATGTCTCTCGTCTGGCCCGTTGTACGCGGCGAGCGGGCGGATGATGGTGTTGTTTTCAAACTGCTCGATGATGTGGGCGGTCCACCCGGTGATGCGTGCCATGACGAACAGCGGGGTGAAGAATTCGATGTCGAATCCGAGGATGTAGTACGCGGGCCCTGCTGGGAAGTCCAGGTTGGGCATGATGTTGATGGACGTGTTCTCGTACATGGTTTTGGCCATGATGTCGTACATGTCCACCCACTTGGAGGCGTTCTTTTCCGGGTGTTCGGAGGCGAGTTTCTTAAACGCCGCCTCCATGGTGGGCACGCGGGAGTCGCCCTTCTTGTACACGCGGTGGCCGAAGCCCATGACGAGTTCTTTGTTCTTGAGCTTGTCTAGGGTCCACTCTTCGGTCTTGGCCGGGTCGTCGATTTCGACGAAGTTGTGCATGACAAATTCATTCGCACCACCGTGTAGTGGCCCCTTCAGAGCACCGATCGCGCCGGTGACAGCGGACCAGGTGTCGGACTGGGTGGAGGTGATCACGCGTGCGGTGAAGGTAGACGCGTTGAAGGAGTGCTCCGCGTACAGGATCATGGATTTCTCAAAGGCTTCCACGTCCGACGGGATGGTGGCAGGTGAGCCTTCACCGTCGCCGAAGACCATCCAGAGGAAGTTTTCGGCGTAGCCGCGGTTCACGTCGGGTTCAATGTAGCCCTCGCCACGACGGCGTCGAATGTCCAGCGCAACGATGGTGGGCAGCTTGGTCAGTAGGGTGAGCGCGATGTCCCGGATGTGGTCAGAGTTCGGTGTGAACTTCTCCGGGTCGCGCGTGCCCAAAAACGATACGGCGGTGCGCAGCACGTCCATCGGGTGGCAGTCTTTCGGCATGGCCTCGATGACGCCGATGAGCTCTTCATCAAGCCCACGACGCGCGCGGGCCACGCGGTAGAACTCGTTGAGCTCGTCTTCGTTGGGTAGCTCGCCGTTCCACAGGAGCATGGCTACTTCTTCAAAGGTGGCGCCTTCGGCAAGCTCGTGGACGGGGTAGCCACGGTAGAGCAGCGAGTTGGTCTCAGGGTTGACCTTGGAAATCTGGGTGTAGTCGGCGATAACACCGTAGAGGCCTTTGCGGATGTCTGGTCGCTCGGTCATGTCTGGCTCCTTAGTTGGGTTAGAAGATGCCCTCTGGCGTTGCCGGGGCTGTGGCCAGTGCGTCCTGCGTGAGGCGCACGTTGAGCTCGTTCAAGTCAGTGAGGTTTTCCAGGTTTTCAGCGGCCGCGAGGAAGCGGTCTTGCTCTTGCTTATCGACGATCCCCTCCGCCAACGTCCTAAACTTCCGGATGTAATCGGGCCGGGTGAATGGGCGGGCGCCGTCCGGGTGTGCGTCGGCAAGCGCGAGCTCATCTTCGATGACCTCGCCATCGGTGAAGGTGATCACGGCGCGGGCACCAAACGCCTTCTCGGCGGGGTCGGTGGAGTGGTAGCGGCGCGTCCACTCGGGGTCTTCGACGGTGGAGATCTTGTGCCACAGTTCCACCGTTTCGGGGCGGCCGGCACGCTCTGGGGAGTAGCTGTCTACGTAGTGCCACGTGCCGTCCTCGAGCGCCACGGCGAAGATGTACATGATCGAGTGGTCCAGTGTTTCACGCGATGCGGTGGGGTCCATCTTCTGCGGATCATTCGCACCGGTGCCGATGACGTAGTGGGTGTGGTGCGAGGTGTGCAGCACGATGGAGGCAATATCCGTCGTAGAACGACCCGCGCGGATAAGCGTCTGGCGCATGCGACGCGCCAGGTCGATCGGGGCCTGGGACTGATACTCCGCGGAGTGTTCTTTGGTGTAGGTGTCCAGGATCGCGCGCTTGGGCTCGCCCGGTGCGGGCAGCGGGACCGTGTAGGTGCGGTCCGGGCTGTGCAGCATCCACGCGATGACTCCGTCCTCCCCCTCCCAGATCGGGGCGGGTGCGCCTTCGCCGCGCATGCACCTATCCACGGCCTCAATGGCCATTTTGCCTGCGAACGCCGGCGCGTAGGCCTTCCACGAAGAGATGAGGCCCTTGCGGGACTGGCGGGTGGCCGTGGTGGTGTGGAGTGCCTGGCCGACGGACTGGTAGATCGTGTCCACGTCCAGGTCCAGCATGGTGCCGATGCCGGCGGCCACGCTCGGGCCGAGATGCGCCACGTGGTCAATCTTGAACTCGTGCAAGCAGATGCCTTTGACCAGGTTCACCTGGATCTCATACCCGGTGGCAATGCCACGGATGAGTGTCTTTCCATCCAAGCCTTTGTGCTGCGCGACGGCAAGCAGCGGCGGGATATTGTCGCCCGGGTGGGAGTAGTCCGCGGCGAGGAACGTGTCATGGAAGTCCAGCTCACGCACCGCGGTGCCATTGGCCAGAGCGGCCCACTCGGCGGAGAAGTGACCGTCAATGCCAAAGACAGTGGCGCCCTGCTTCTCCACCGGGTGAGCCTGCGCCATCGCGCGGGCCGAGGTCACCGGGCGGCGCACCACCGATGCCACGGCCACTGCCGCATTGTCGATGATGCGGTTGATGATCATCTCGGTCGTCTCAGCCGGCACCTCCACGGGATCGGCCGCTACCTGGGCAACTTTGTACGCGAGGTGTTCTTCATAGGGGAAATCTTCTGCGGAACGGTGCGTGCGCACCTGGTGGTTGATCATGCGCGGTCGGCCTCCTGAAAGGGTCTCCAATACGGGGTGTTGGTTAGTATCGCAAAACTAGCTCCCTGGCGCGCAGGTTTTCCGTGATTATTCAGCGATTAAGATGGCGGGCATGACTGACACGAACACGGGCATCGACGGGCTTGAGCTAAGAAAACTGCAGGTCCACGGCGATAACCGCGGCTGGTTCAAGGAGAACTGGGCGGGGCAGCCGCCGATGCGCGTCGAGCAGAACAACGTGAGTTTCAATGCCTCACGTGGGGCCATCCGAGGAATGCACGCGGAGCCGTGGGATAAGTACGTGTCGGTGGCCACGGGCCGGGTGTTTGGTGCGTGGGTGGACCTGAGGGAAGACTCCCCCACCTTCGGTGCGACGTTCGGTTGTGAGATCGGGCCTGACACCGCGGTGTTTGTGCCGCGCGGGGTGGCCAACGGATTCCAAGCACTTGAGGATGGCACCACCTACATCTACCTGTGCAATGCGCGATGGAGTCCGGATGCGCAATACGCCTTTTGTTCCTATCAGGAGATTGAGTGGCCACTGGAGCCCACCGAGGTCTCAGAAAAGGACTTGGCCCACCCACCGTTGGCTAAAGCACAGCGCGTGGCACCGCGTCGCACGTTGGTCACAGGTGCAAACGGGCAGCTCGGAAGGGCTCTGCAGCATCTCCTGCCTGACGCCGACTTCTGCACCCGCGAGGACTTTGACCTGACTGCCCCGGTGGAGGATCTGCAGGCGGCTCGGGATTGGACACAGTACTCCACCATCATCAACGCGGCTGCTTTCAATGATGTGAATGGGGCCGAAACCGCGGAAGGCCGAACAGCTGCGTGGGAAGTCAACGCACTCGGCCCGGCGAAGCTAGCGCAGATCGCTGGGCGCTATGACCTGACGCTGGTGCACGTGTCCTCGGATTACGTGTTCGACGGAACATTGCAAGAGCACACGGAGGAGGAAACGCCGAGTCCGTTGTCGCTGTATGGGGCGTCGAAAAGCGCGGGTGAGGCGGCGGCCGCGGCATGTCCGCGCCATTATGTTGTGCGCACCGCGTGGGTCTTCGGCGACGGTCCTAATTTCATGTCCACGATGGCACGGCTGGCCGCTAATGGCACATCCGTGAAGGTTGTCTGCGACCAGCGCGGGCGCCCGACGTGGGCGGAGGACTTGGCCAAGGGAATAGTGCACCTGCTGGACGTGGACGCGGAGTACGGGATCTACAACATCACTTCCGGCGGGGACCCGGCGTCGCGGGATGAGATTGCCATGGCTACCTTCAACGCCGCCGGCTCCGATCCAACGGGAGTGACCCCGGTGACTACCGCGCAGTACCAGGAACTCAATGGGCCGGAAGCTGCCCGCCCGGCGGAATCAACGCTGGCCTTGGACAAGATTGAGGCCACCGGGTTCACGCCGACGAATTGGCGCGTGGCACTCGCCTTGTACCTGGGCTAGCCAGAAGACCTGGCTAGACTTCCAAGCATGAAGGGCATCATTCTCGCCGGCGGGTCAGGCACACGGCTGTACCCGATTACAAAGGGCATTTCGAAACAGCTCATGCCTATCTACGACAAGCCCATGATCTACTACCCGCTGTCCACCCTGATCAGCGCTGGTATCAGGGAGATCCTGGTCATCACGACTCCGGAAGACCGTGAGGCATTTGAGCGTTTGCTCGGCGATGGCTCCGCGTGGGGGCTCATGATTGACTACGCGGTGCAGCCCTCCCCCGACGGGCTGGCACAAGCCTTCCTCATCGGGGAGGAATTCATCGGGGACGATTCGGTGGCGCTCGTGCTCGGCGACAATATCTTCGATGGCACGCAACTTACCCGCCTGATGAATGAGGCCACAGCCCCTGACGGTGGCGCCATTTTCGCCTATGAGGTCAGCGACCCGGAGCGCTACGGCGTGGTCAGCTTCGATGAGAACGGCACCGCCACCGCCATCGAAGAGAAACCATCGGAGCCGCAGTCCAACTTCGCCGTGGTGGGGCTGTACTTCTACGACAATGACGTGGTGAAAATCGCGTCGGAGATCACCCCCAGTGAGCGCGGGGAGCTGGAAATCACCAGCGTCAACGATGCGTACTTGAAGCAGGGCAAGCTCAGAGTTCATCGCTTGCACCGCGGGGATGTGTGGTTGGATACAGGCACGATTGACTCCATGAGTGAAGCCAGCGCCTACGTTGAGGTACTGCAAAAGCGCACGGGCACAGTCATCGGTTCGCCCGAGGTGGCCGCGTACCATCAAGGCTTCATCGATGCGGACACGCTAGAGAAGCTCGCCGCGCCCATGCTGAAATCGGGCTACGGGCAGTATCTGCTCGATGCCGCCCGCGAGTAATAATTGCGGTATCGTGCGGTCGCACGCTTATCGACGTTTTCCCTTCAACCCGGAGACCCCATGACCAACACCACCCCTAAAACCAAAATTCCGCCCTTGATGTGGGCTTTCACCATTGTCTTCGCCCTGGCTGCAGCCGTGGGCGGCTACGTCATTGGTGAGCGCGATGGGCAGCAAAACGCCCTGAACCAGATGGAGGAGCACGTGGGTGGCGTTGAATCTGAAGGTGCGGGGGCCGAAGGGGCTGACGTCGGCATTCCTGATAGTGCCAAACCGGGCACGGACTTCAGCCCGGTGAAGGCAGATGCCAACGGTTTCTTCGACGCCACTATCCAGGGGCCTAGCGCCCCCATCACCTCCCAGGATGAGATTGATAACGCTGCTCGCCGCGACCCCAAGGACCCGATGGCGGTTGGTGCTTTGGACGCGCCCGTCGTTATCTCTGAGTTCAGTGACTGGGATTGCCCGTTCTGCATCCGCCACTCCACCACCGTGGAGCCGGAGTTGATCAAGGAATACGTGGAGAAGGGATACGTTCGCATCGAGTGGAACGACCTCGCCGTCCAAGGGCCAGCATCCATCGCTGCTGCAAAGGCTGGCCGTGCGGCCGCCGAGCAGGGCAAATTCGCTGAATACAAAGATGCTTACATGGCTGCCGCTGCTAATAAGGGCGGGCACCCCGGCTTCGAGCTTGAGGATTTCATTGGCTTTGCCAAGAAAGCTGAAGTACCCGACATTGAAAAGTTCATCGCCGATGCCCAAAGCGATAAGTACAACGAAGCGATCGACAAGGCCCGCGATTACGCCCAAGGCCTGGGTATTACGGGAACGCCTGGGTTTATCGTCGGTAAGAAATTCCTGGCTGGTGCGATGCCCATCGGTGATTTCCGCTCCGCCATTAACTCCCAACTGACCGCCAAATAACCAGCTGGGTGTGATCTATCCCTCACCCCGCACCGGTATAGTTAGCTCCGTTTGACCCATGATTCCCAACACTCAGACGGAGCTTTTCTCATGCCCCACTACACCGCACGCCAACTCAAACACTTCATGAGCTTCTGGCCCCCCTTCCTGGGCGCCGGTGTGAAAGTCAAGGAATTTGCCGATGACGGCACCCACGTCCTGGTCACCCACAAACCAAACATCCTGACCAAAAACGCCATGGGCGTAGCCTTCGGCGGCACCATGTCCGCCATGACAGACCCCTTCTTCATGCTCGCCTCCATGCACCGCCTGGGCAAGGAATACCACATCTGGGACACCGCCGGTGAGATCAAATACATCAAGCCCGGTCGCGGCAAGATCACCGCTGACATGCGCATCCCGGAGGAAACCTACGCGCTGATCAAGGAGAAAACAGCCAACGGTGATAAGTACCTCCACTGGTTCGACGTGGACATCGTCGATGAGGAAGGCGACGTTGTGGCACACGTGCGCCGCCAGGTGTACTACCGGCGCAAGCAGCAGTAGTTCGGGGGCTAGTTCAGTTGGCTGGGGTTTTGGTGGAGCCGCCTGCGAGAATCGAACTCGCGACCTTTTCATTACGAGTGAAACGCTCTGCCGACTGAGCTAAGGCGGCGTGGAAAACACAGCGTGCAATCCGAGGGCTTAGCTTAGTGGAGAAGCAGCGCTGAGCAAAAATCGCGGGTCAGCTCACGCCGCAAGCAAGCCGGATGCGACCCAACATTCCATTGAAAGCAATGACAGGTAGGACGGACTGGTCGAGGCGTTCGCGGCATTCGGCGATGGCATCGAGGCATTCGGTGAGTCCGGCAACATCGACGCGCTCAGCGATGTCACGCGAGAGTCCCTCAAAGTCCGGGTGAACCAGCTCTACCCCGCTGCCGCTGCGGATCACGATGGCATCGCGGTACACCCCGGCCACATCCACCAAGGTGAGGTCGAGCACGTCGCGCAAACGCCGTGTGCCGCGGGCTTTCTGCGCTGCCTCCAGTTCCTTCATCGACGAGGCGCTCCCCCGCAGTGCCCGCGCAGCGCCCTTGCCTTTTGCCCCCATGCCGAGGGCATTCTCGAGTTTGTCGCGCTCCTCCTGGTCCGCGTCCGCATAGGCGTCCTTCGCCGCGGCATCAGCGGACTTCACCAACGAGGCCACCGCCTTAAATGCTTGGTCGCCGTGGAAGACAAGCTCCGCCAGGTTGATCGCCGTACCCCTGCGCAGTTGCGCTTCCTCAGAGCGCACTAATCGGCGGGCCCGCCCCACATGATGCAGCGACGTCACCGCGGCAAGCCGGGCGACCTGCTCCGAAGCACCTTCCTCCTCCATCAGCAAACGCACGATCTCGCTTGTCGACGGCGCCGGCACATACAAATGCCTACACCGCGAGCGCAACGTCGTGGAAAAGTCCTCCGGGTCTGTCGACGGTGCACACATAATAATCACGGTGGAGGCTGGTGGCTCCTCCACCGTTTTCAGGAACGCATCGGCTGCCTCAAAGGAAAACCGGTCGGCGTCGTCGATGATGATGATGCGGTACGGAGAGATCGTCGGCAAGCGAGAAGCTTGAGCGATGATCTCGCGCACCGTCTTGACTTTGATGACAAGCTCTTGTGGCACGACGTGCACAACATCCGTGTGCGCACCGGCGAAAACATCGCGGCAACTTTGACAGCGACCACACCCGAGCTCCTCCGGGTCCGTGCAGACGAGCGCCGCCGCGAATGCCAATGCTGACGTCGAACGCCCGGCACCCGGCGGACCGGTAAACAACCACGAATGCGTCATCGCATGCGCCGGGGCCCCCTCCACCCCACGCGCGGCGGCCGCGGCAGCGAGAATCACCGAACGCACCGACGGAATATCGGCAAGACGCTCAGCCACAGAACGCGAGGCAGGAAGATTCGGCGCAGTCACGTCCCCCACACTACAACCATGTAGCGACAAGCAACGTAGAGTAGATGAGCGTGGAACGGATGTGGCGCGGTTTTCGGTGGATCATGGGCACCCCGTGGCCCCTCTATGCCTCCGTGCTGCTGTTCACCAACGTACTCAGCGCGATGGCCATCATGGCCTTCGTCCGCTACCTCATCCCCATGCCCGGGGCGAAAGATCTTGGCGCGGTCGCGTCCGGTTTTGCCCCGCTGGGCATCGTGTACCTCATCCTCGCCGTGGTTGTGGGCGGGATCGTCTCCTACACCCTCTTCCGTCCCGTACTCCATTTCGGTCGCAGGCCCGAACGGTACGACGCCGCAGCTGTGCGCACCCTGGTGCTGCGCATCCCCGTATTACAAACCCTGGTCGTTGGGGTGATCTGGCTCCTTGGCATCATCATCGCCACCGCAGCCACTGCACGGCATGACGCCCAACTCGCCTTCGTCGTGGCTATCTCCACCATCATGGCTGGGCTACTCACCTGCGTGCTCACCTTCGTCCAAGCCGAACGGCTCGTGCGACCGATCGCCGCCAAAACCCTATCCAACCGGGCCGAAGACACCATGCTGGAGCCACCCATCAAACAGCGGCTCTACCTGGTCTGGTTCATGACATCCGGGGTGCCCCTCCTGGGCATCCTCTTCCTGCTCGCCGCCCAACACTACGGGTTCTTCCAAGACACCCCCGGCGAGCTCATGCCGTCTGTCTCCGCCATCGCAATCACCGCCATCATCACCGGCATGGCCGGCACCATGTTTGCCACCATGAGCGTGGTTGACCCCATCAAAGAACTCCAACACGCCATCAACCAAGTGCGCAGCGGTGACACCTCCGCACAAGTGGACATTTACGACGGCTCCGAGCTCGGCGTCCTCCAATCCGGCTTCAACGAAATGATGCGTGGTCTCAACGAAAGGGAGCGCGTCCGCGACATCTTCGGCCAATACGTCGGCTCCGAAGTTGCCCAAAAGGCACTTGAGGAAAAACCGGAACTCGGTGGTGAGGCCCGCCAAGTGGCTGTCGTGTTTGTGGACGTCATCGGCTCCACCAAACTCGCCGTGGACCGTACCCCTGAGGAAGTCGTGGAGGCCCTTAACGCCTTCTTTGAAATCGTGGTGGACGTGGTGCACCGCAACAAAGGCGTGATCAACAAATTCGAAGGCGACGCGGCACTGGCTATCTTCGGCGCCCCAGTCAACCTGCCCGACTTCGTCTCCTACGCCCTCAAAGCCGCCCGCGAACTACGCCAAGACCTGCGCGGACTTGAACTCGACGCCGGTATCGGCGTTGCCGCCGGCCACGTCGTCGCCGGCCACATCGGCGGCCAAGACCGCTTCGAATACACCGTCATCGGCGACGCTGTGAACACCGCTGCCCGCCTCACCGAGCTGGCAAAGACCACCCCAGGCCGCGTGCTCACCAACACCTCAACGCTCAGTGAGGCCAACGAGATCGAACAAGCCCGCTGGACCCGCATGAAATCCATCGAGCTCCGCGGCCGCAACAAGATGACCCAGCTTGCCCGCCCCGTCCGGCCCACGTTGGCGGAGAGGCACTAAGACCGGCGGGAGCCAGCCTTGATCACACGCTTGGTGGTCCGCGGGGGCTTCTTCGCAGTCTTCTTCGACGTGCGCTTAGTGGTCTTCTTCGCCCGACCAGACCGACCGGTGCCACCGGCCTCCGCGTCCTGCGCTTCGCGGGCGCGGCGGGCGGAGAGGAGCTCGTTGGCGCGGGCATCCGTCATGGTTTCAGGGGTATCGCCGCGCTGGAGGGAGGCGTTGGTCGTGCCGTCGGTGACGTAGGGTCCGAAGCGGCCGTCTTTGACGGTCATGGGTTTACCGGAGACGTCGTTATCACCAAACACCTTGAGGGGTGGCTGGGCGGCGGCGCGTCCGCGGCGCTTCGGTTCGGCGTAAATGCGTCGAGCCTCGTCCAGAGTGATGGAGAAGATCTGCTCCTCGTTGGCCAGGGAGCGGGAGTCGCTTCCCTTCTTCAGGTACGGGCCGTAACGGCCGTTCTGAGCAGTAATGACTTCACCGTCAGCCGGGTCCACACCCACCTCGCGTGGCAGGGACAGCAGCTGCAGTGCCTCTTCCAGGGTGACCGTGGACGGTTCCATGGTGGAGAAGAGGGAGGCGGTGGCGGGTTTAAGGTGTTCGTCGATAAGCTGCTCGACCCGCTTTTCTTTTTGCGCGGTGGCGGTTTTGGTCTCCCAATTCTTGGCGCGTTTGCCCTCGGCGGCGCGCTGGGCATCCTCTTCGGCGCGCTCGGCAGCGACGATCTCGAGGGCGCGGGCTTCGGCGGTCGCGCGCTCGTCGTCACGCACGAGTTCGGTGACGTACGGGCCGTAGCGGCCCTCCTTGGCCACGACCATGCGGCCGTTGGCCGGGTTGGTGCCCAGTTCGCGTCCCGTAGGTGGGATGGCAAAGAGTTTCTCCGCCATAGCCGGGGTCACCTCATCCGGGGTGGTGGATTCGGGCAGGTTGGCGCGCTGGTACTCGGGCTCACCGTCGGCATTGACGCCGATCTGGCGCTCCAGGTAGGGGCCGTAGCGGCCGACGCGGACGTGGACGGGGCGGCCTTCGTCGTCAACATAAAGCTCGAGCGAGTTGACCTGGCGGGCGTCGATGGATTCGAGGTTGGTCTCGATGATGGACTTCAAGCCGCCGCGGCGCGCGATGGCTTCGGCGGTGGAATCGTCCGCATCAGCATCGCCGAAGTAGAAGCCGGTGAGCCACTCGGTGCGGTCCTCGGTGCCGCGGGCGATCTCATCGAGTTCGTCCTCCATGGAGGAGGTGAACTCGTAATCCACCAGCGCATCGAAGTTTTGCTCCATGAGCCCGACCACGGAGAACGCAACCCAGGTGGGCACGAGCGCATTACCACGGGTGGCCACGTAGCCGCGGTCCTGGATGGTTTTGATGATGGAGGCGTAGGTGGACGGGCGTCCGATGCCCAGGTCCTCCATCTTCTTCACCAAACTGGCCTCGGTGTAGCGGGCCGGCGGGTTGGTGGAGTGGCCGTCGGCGGTGACCTCGCGGGCGGTCAGCGCATCACCCTTGGTCAGGGAAGGCAGGTGCTTTTCCTTGCTGTCCTGGCTGTCGGAGTAGGCGCGCAGCCAACCTGGGAAGGTGATGGTGCGGCCGGAGGCAGAAAGTTCAACGTGCTCGCCGGTCTTGGCGTCACCGGCGATGGTGACGGTGACGGACGTGCCGCGGGAGTCCTCCATCTGGGAGGCGACGGTGCGCTGCCAGATGAGTTCGTAAAGCTTGAATTCCTCAGCATCAAGGGACTGTGCCAGTTCACCGGGGGTGGCAAAGCGTTCGCCGGCGGGGCGGATGGCCTCATGTGCCTCCTGGGAATTCTTCACCTTGCGGTCGTAGCGGCGCGGGGCGTCGGTGACGTAGTTGGCACCATAGAGCTCCGTTGCAGCAGCCCTGGCTGCTGCAACGCCCTGCTGGGACAGCGAGGTCGAGTCCGTACGCATATACGTAATGTGACCGTTTTCGTAGAGGCGCTGCGCGATACGCATGGTGCGGGCCGAGGTGAAGTGCAGTTTTGCGCCGGCGGCCTGCTGCAGCGTCGACGTCATGAACGGCGCGTACGGCTTGCGCGTGTACGGGCGGGATTCCACGTTGGACACTTCCATCGCCTGCCCCGTGAGAGCTTCCGCGAGGTTCTCAGCGTCCTGCTTGTCCACCACCACGAGGGAGTCGTTTTTCAGCCGGCCACGGTCGTCGAAATCGCGGCCTTGGGCGATCTTAGAGCCGTCGATAGCAATGAGCTTGGCGTCGAATTCATCCGGCTGACCTGCACCCGTGGCACCCGCGTTGAGGGTGGCGGTGACGTCCCAGTATTCGGCGGAAACAAAGGCCATGCGCTCGCGTTCACGCTCCACGATTACGCGCGTGGCCACGGATTGCACACGGCCGGCGGACAGACGCGGCATGATCTTCTTCCACAGCACCGGGGAAACTTCATAGCCGTACAGGCGGTCCAGAATGCGGCGTGTTTCCTGCGCATCCACCAGGTGCATGTCCAGCTCACGGGTGTTCTCCGCGGCTTCCCTGATGGCAGATTCAGTGATCTCATTGAACACCATGCGCTCCACCGGCACCTTCGGCTTAAGCACCTCAAGCAGGTGCCACGCAATCGCTTCACCCTCCCGGTCCGGGTCTGTTGCGAGCAGCAGCTTGTCGGACTGCTTCAGCTTGGCGCGCAGATCCGTGACCTTCTTCTTTTTATCCGCGCTGACCACGTAAATCGGCTCAAAAGAGTTCTCCGGGTTCACGCCCAGGCGCGCCCACGGCTCCTTCTTGTACTTCGCAGGAATGTCAGCTGAGCGGCCGGGAAGGTCGCGAATATGCCCCACGGAAGCCTCAACGAAATAATTGTCGCCCAGATACTTCTGGATCTTCTTCGCCTTCGTCTGCGACTCCACGATGACCAGGGTTTTTCCCTGTGCGTTCTTCTCCGTCACGCCGGGTGACTCCTTCAGGTGCGGTGCTCGATTAACTCACTACAGACAACTACCACGTATTTTGCAGCACGTGAAACTTACGGCCCCAAATTTGAGGAGGCAATTGCTTATCGACGGCCCCTTTTCGCAACCGTCATTTTCTAGCACCGTAACACTTCGCCCGACTAACGAGCGTGAGTAAACTTGCCAAAAGTGGTGAGGGAACCTGTCATGGGAAGGAGGCCGACCGCGTGACCGAGATCGTCGACGGACTAATTGCCTTTCTTGAGCAATTGATGACGATGCCTATTTTCTATCCCCTCGTCGGCCTCCTCATCACTATTGACGCGCTGTGCCCACTCGTCCCGTCTGAAACGGTGCTCAACTTAGCTGGCGCCTTTTCCGCTTCTCAAGGAGTGCCTGATGTGAAGTGGGTGATGGTCGCCGCCGGCATCGGTGCGATCATTGGCGATAATTTGTGCTTCATGCTGGGAGGCCGCCTCATTGGCCTAGTCAACCGCCTCGACCCGGAATCCCGCGCCGGCAAAGCCATCACCTGGGTGCGTGCCAACATGCACGAACATGGCCCGGTGACCATCATTGTTGCCCGCTTCCTGCCATGGGCACGCTGGGTGGCCACGATTGTTTTAGGTTCCGTGCGCTACAACTGGTTCCTGTTCTTCCTCTTTGACACCATCGGTGTCATCCTGTGGGTGCTCATCAGCGTTGGTACCGGTTACCTCGGTGGCACACTCTTCTCCGATTACCCGCTCCTAGCCATGATCGTTGGTGTGACCTTGGGCAGCCTCGTCGGCATGGCAATCCAGCGCCTGCAGGCAGCCGCCATGGAGTGGAATGACGTACGCCGCGGGGTATCCAGCATTTAAAAACCGGCCACACCCGTTTTGGGTAGACCGGTTTAAAAAAGCAGGGAGTGCGGTGCGATTAGAGTGCGCGCACCTGCTGAGCCTGCGGACCTTTAGCGCCCTCCCCGACCTCAAATTCAACCTTCTGGTCCTCTTCGAGGGTGCGGAATCCGCTGCCCTGAATCTCGGAGTAGTGGACGAATACGTCCGTGGAACCATCATCCGGAGCGATGAAACCGAAACCCTTTTCCGCGTTAAACCACTTCACGGTACCTGTAGCCATTTTTGAAAACCTTCCGTATATGCCGGTTATCTCACTAAAACCGGCCGATCCGGTTTCATGGCGGCGGATCTTCTTTTCCGCAACCGCCACCAAGTCTGCCATGATTTATGCGTTCACGTCTGAGAACGTGAACATTTTCACTCATTTCTGTGTTTTTCCGTCTGCGTTTTCAGGAGGTGCCGCCGTGACTGTGCCCGGCTCATTCGCCAGCGAGCTCATTGACAGTATCTCCCGCACCCTCCCCGCCGGCACGCTTACGCACGTGCGGACGCTGCCTGCTCAACCCGCTCGCACCGTACCCTGGCCATCATGGGCTGATGAAGAATTGCGCCGGCTCTGGGAGGAATCAGGAGTGCAGGCGCTCTACACCCACCAGGCCCAGTGCGCGCAGTTGGCGTGGGAGGGCACAAACGTTGTGGTGGCTACCGGGACGTCCTCCGGAAAGTCCCTAGGGTATCAGCTGCCGGTGCTGACCACCCTGGCTACTGATCCGACGGCTTGCGCGATGTACCTCACCCCGACGAAGGCACTGGGCTCAGACCAGTTGTTGGCTGTCAGCTCACTCATCAAAGACCACCCCGTATTGGCTAACGGCACCAAAACTGCCGCCACCCCCGCGCCTTATGACGGCGACACCCCCACCGAAGCCCGCTCCACCATCCGGGAAACCACCCGGTTTGTGTTCACCAACCCCGACATGCTGCACGCCGGGATCTTGTCCAGCCACCCCAAATGGGTGCGGCTGCTACGCAACCTGAAATACGTGATCGTGGACGAATGCCACACTTACCGAGGTGTTTTCGGTGCGAACGTGGCCCTGGTGTTGCGGCGTCTTGACCGTCTTGCCAGGGCGTATGGGGCAGAACCGGTGTTCATCTTGGCGTCCGCCACCGCTGCTGATCCCGCGGCGCACGCTTGTAACCTCACCGGCCGTCCCGTCACCGCAGTGACAGACGACGGCGCCCCCACCGGTGAGAAAACCTTCGCCCTGTGGGAACCCGGGTTCATCGAAGGCGCGGCGGGGGAAAATGGTGCGCCCGTCCGGCACTCAGCCACAACGGAAGCGGCTGCCATGATGGCGGAGCTCGTCGCCGCCGGTGCACGCACGCTCACCTTCGTGCGTTCCCGGCGCGCAGCGGAAACCGTGGCCATGCGCGCTGCGGAAGACCTCGTGTCCAAAGGCCGGGCTGACTTCGCCTCCCGCATTGCCTCCTACCGCGCCGGGTATTTGGCGGAGGACCGCCGCGCGCTGGAGAAGGCACTGGATAACGGTGATCTTCTGGGCATGGCCACGACGAATGCGCTGGAGTTAGGCATTGATGTTGGGGGGCTCGACGCCGTGGTCATGGCAGGATTTCCAGGCACGGTTGCGTCTTTCCGGCAGCAGGCGGGGCGCTCTGGTCGCCGGGGGCAGTCCTCCTTGGTGGTGATGGTTGCCCGCGATGAGCCGATGGACACCTATTTGGTGCACCACCCCGAAGCGCTACTGGATAAGCCGGTGGAAAACAGTGTGTTCAATCCGCAAAATCCTTTCATTTTGCGGGGACATGTCTACTGCGCTGCAGTGGAGCGCCCGTTGACGGAGGAGGATGTGGCTGCGTTTGGGGCTGACGATGTGGTGGCGGAGCTGACATTCGCTGGGTTTTTGCGCCGCCGCCCGCGCGGGTGGTTTGCGGTGCCGCAGCTCACCGGCGACATCACCCCGGAAACAGCGCACGGGCTGGTCTCGCTACGCGGTGGCACAGGCGAAGAAGTGATGATTGTGGATGCCACCGATGGGCGCCTGCTCGGCACTATCGACTCCGGCCGCGCTGCCGCGCAGGTGCATAACGGTGCGGTGTACATCCACCAGGGCGAGTACTTCATCATTGATGAGCTGGACTTGGACAATTACGTTGCGCTCGCTCACCCGGAGATGCCGGACTATTCCACGATGGCGCGTTCCACCACCGACATTGCGGTGATTGGGGAACCACACGCGCGGGTCAATCCGTCGCCGGGTTTATGGGTGGCCAACGTTGATGTCAAGGTCACTGACCATGTCACGGGCTATGTTGTGAGGCTTTCCGACGGCACCGTGTCCGAACACATCCCCCTCGACCTCCCCGAGCAAACCCTTGTTACCCGCGCGGTGGCGTACACCATTGATCCGGTGGTACTCGATGAAATCGGTATTTCCCCCGGGGATGTCCCCGGTGCACTGCATGCCGCGGAGCACGCTGCCATTGGTCTCCTTCCTTTGTTAGCTACCTGTGACCGGTGGGATATCGGTGGCGTATCCACTGCACTGCACCCGGACACGATGCAACCTACGGTGTTTGTCTACGACGGCCACCCGGGCGGTGCGGGCTTCGCCGATGAGGGCTACGCCCGCTTCCACGAATGGATTAAAGCAACTTATGAGGCGGTGAAATCCTGCAGGTGTGCATCGGGCTGCCCGTCGTGTGTGCAATCCCCCAAGTGCGGTAACGGCAACCAGCCTTTGGATAAGGCTGGGGCGTTGAAACTCCTGGGTGCGTTGGTGACCATGACGGCGGGGCTCTCCGCACGCATTGCCCCGCCGCGCCTTTAACACGCTGGGCTCCTAAATCGGGCCGGCCCGTGCTGTTGCCTCGGCGCGCCCAACTTTCGCTGTAACCACAGTGTCTACGTCGATCACCTGACAGCTCAACACACGCGCCTGGTTGAGTTCAGCAGTGATGCGGGCTGTCCCACATGGGTCATTTCCGGCGTAGAGCGCGGTAGCCGCCGCCACGGCGGAAAGATCCGCCGCGGCTTGGGCACGGTGGGAATTCACCACGGTGCTGACTATGCCGGCGACGACGACAGCCAGGCTTACCACCGCAGCCACGATGGTGGCGGAGACGATGGTGGCGTAGCCGTGATCGTCGATAAGCAATCTGTGCTTCACCGCACCTCCACCGGGTAGACCGCGGTGGCGTGCATATCCCGCACGACGGCGGGCACACGCGCGGTGACCGTGACCATGTCTGCGCTTTCGGTGACCGTGACATCAATGCTGTCCCGCGGCGGGGAATACTCCACCCCGATCGCGTGCGACCGCGCAGCAGCACCAGCCACATCCACCGCGGACACGTACGCCGCCATGGTGGAGATCCCCGCGATGATCGCCGCGGCGACCGTCACCAGAACTGCCAACGATAAAGCGGCTTCAATGGTGACGGAACCGCGATCGTCCATCACCTTAAGACGGCTTATTGCTAAGCGCATCGGTGATGATTCCTTCGATCGCATCAACCACACCATTGCCGTTGATCACCATGTAGAGCACCGCGGCGAGCGCCGCGGCTGCTAAAGATCCCATGGCGTATTCAATGGTGGACATCCCCGCGTCATTCCGTACCACCTGCATCCGTGCGGTGGCATGTGCATAAGCGCGGGTCAGTGCCCGGTCAATCGGCTGGCTAAAAACATCCTTCAGATTCGTCAGTGTTTTCATTGTTTTTCTCCTTAGTGGTTTATTTGTTGGTTGTTTTCATTCAGTGGTTGTGAGTGGTTTCTGTGTCACCCGCCGAGCATTCCTGCACCGAGCCCGATGACTACTGGGGCCAGGCCAAGAACAAAGAAGGCGGGAAGAAAGAACGCGGCAAGCGGAATGCTGATGAGCACTCCTGCGCGTTCGGCAGCTGCTGTCGCATCATCGGCGGCCGCTTCACGGAGTTCCGTGACAAAGCGGCCGCACCCCTGCGCGACGGCGGTGCCCGAAGCGTGGGACAAGGTGACCAGCGAGGCAAGCTCTTCTAACCCTGGGGTCCCGTCCATGACGGCCCAGGCCCGGTCAGGTTCAACCCCGAGTGAAAGGTAGGCAACTACACGCCGCCACATGTCGGCTGTTGTGCCCTGCCGCGGTTGAGCGCCGCCATAACTGGCAGCAACCGCTTCCGCTGCTGTGGCGGCCGGTAGCCCGGCGCGGTAGCAGGCAGCGAAGAGCTCAATATCGCTGGCGATCCTATGCCGCATAGCGGGGCCATCACGCGGGGTTTTGGGGTTGAGTCCTCGTTGGAGCAGCGGTATGGCCTTTTCCCGTGGTGCTGGGTCGTCCATGCCTAATCGTCCACGCGGCGGTGGTGTTGCCACGCTTGCACCGGCACCAAGCAAGACAGCTGCGGCCAGGCTCAAAACAACTGTTCCACTCATGTGGCTGCCCTCCCGATGATCGTCTGGGATGTGATGAACCCGGCGCACACCAGCGCCGTTCCACCGACCAACAAGATCCCGCCTAACCCACCGCCGGTAAGCAGCGCAATGGGCCGTGCACCCATCGCTTCGCCCATGAGCACCCCAGCAAGGGGCAGAACCGAGAGGATCGCGGCTGTTGCGCGTGGCCCGGAAAGGGCAGCTTTGGTTGCGTTTCTGTGGCGCAGTGTGTGGTCGATGCGGGCGCGGGCGCTTGTCAGAAGATCCGCAGCCGGAATACCCAATTGGGTAGATAGCGCCCATACATTGCCCACCTCGCGCAGTTCCGGCATGTCAGAGGAAGTCAACGCTTTGGCGCCTTGCCCACCTCCCTGACTCAAAGCTGCGACGCGGCGCAGCTCCTTTCTCAGTTCTGCTGGGGTGTGTGCCGGGAGTTGCTCCACCGCCCGGCTGCACGCTTCTGGCATTGGGGACCCGGCACGAACGGCGGCCACAACGTGGCCAAGGAACGTGGACGTGGTGGCCAAAGCAGCCTCTCGTGTTTTTCGTTCACGGGATTGGGCCACTGTGCGTAAAGCAACAACTCCGGCCATGCAGGCGCTGATCAGCAGTGTTGAGCGGTCCGTAGCCAAGATCGCAGGGACCACGAGCACCATGGCGGCAGGTAAAGCAGCGGGATGCACGGGGCGCCGGGAATGCTCCATGATGCGCCCTGAAGGGTTGACGGGCCATACGCACACCGCGGCAGCAACGAGGATGAACGGGATCATGCCGCCACCCCCAATTCCGCGATGAGCTTGCCGTACCCCGCCTGCGGTCCGTGGTCGGAGTCCCACACCACTTCCGGCACCACAGGATTGCCTTGTAGCACCCCGATCTGGTGGACAATGCGCGAACCATCGGCCTGCCGCTTCATCACCACAACTACATCCACGGCAGCGGCGAGCTGTGAATGAAGCGCTGCCCTGTCCAGACCGCCAAGCGCTGCGAGGGCCTCCAATCGAGCAGGGACTTCCTCAATTGAGTTGGCGTGTACGGTCCCGGCACCACCATCGTGGCCTGTATTCAACGCGGCGAGAAGGTCCACCACTTCAGGGCCGCGGATCTCCCCCACCACGATGCGATCCGGACGCATGCGTAGCGATTGTTGCAGCAAGTCAGACATGCTAATTTCGCCCGCACCTTCGGCATTCGCGCCACGTGAGGTCAGGTTCACCACGTGCGGGTGGGTGGGTACGAGTTCCACCGTGTCCTCAATCGCCACGATCCGCTCATGTGGCGCAACCTGCGCCAGCATCGCCGCGAGCAATGTTGTTTTGCCCGTTCCGGTTCCGCCGACAACAAGGAAAGCTTTTCGCTTATCGACGATTCCCCGCAACACCCTCGCCCTTTCCTCATCCACCGCGCCCGAAGTTTCCAACTGCTCAAGCGTGGCAGTTTTGCTACGCAGCACTCTCAAGGAAATGCAGGTGCCCGCTGCGGAGGTGGGTGGCAGCACGGCATGGAAGCGCACGAGGGTGCCATCGTCCCGGGTCAGGTGTCCGTCCGCGAACGGTCGGGCGTCATCGAGCCGGCGCCCGCACGTCGTGGCCAGTCGTGTGGCTAAACGGCGCACATCCGCATCATCGGGCAGGGTGAGCCCACTACGCTCCAGTCCGGCACCACGATCAATGAAGATGTCATCAGGGCCGTTAACGCAGATGTCGGTGACGCCGTCGATAGCAAGCAACTGCTCAAGCGGGCCAATTCCTACCGTCTCATCGCGCAGTGCACGCATGATGTCCAGCACATCCAGGTCGCTGATCACCACCGCTTCCTCCCGGATGACAGCAGCGAGTTCAGCGGGGTCGACGTGGCCGTTTGTGGGCACCAAGCGTGGATCATCCGCCAGCCGGCGCTGCACCGCAGTGATGATTTTATTGCGATCCATCACGACACCGCCCCAATGATCGCTTCTGCCACGTTGGCTAAACCACGAGGCAAACGCGAAGGCAAGCCCAAAATTTCAGTGTCCTTAGTCAGGGAGCGAATGGTGGGAACCTCCGCAATCACCTCCGTTTTGGTCACGTGGCTGATATCTTCCGCAGTCATCCCTGACCATGCGCGATGGCGCAGAACCACGGACGCGGGAGTTGAGCTAGCCCGGCATTCAGCAGCAATAAGAGCAGCCGATGCAGCAGCTCTCACCTCAGCCGGGGTGACGATGAAGGTATGGTCACTACGCACCATGTGCCCACCGGGTGGTGTATCAACGAGGGTCACCCCTCCCGCGCCGAGTACTGCCACTGCCCGCTCCCATGCCGCAGGCTGCTGGGGGCCTTCATTCATCTGCGCTGGCAACGTAGAACGCGAGTGCGTCAGCACCGCAATCCCATCGGCGGTGCGAGGCAGCGCGCGGACAAAGATCCCACGGTCCACGTTGCCGTCCCCGATCTGGATATCACCCCACCGCGCACCAATGGAATCTTCTAGTCCCAGTAGAAGATCAAGCCCGCCGGAATAGCGGTGCCCATCCACCAACACCGGATCAAGCCCTTCACCAGAACCAGTTGCTACCTTGCCCGCCAATACACGGGCCACGGCCCCGGCCAAGGTTGATGTCCCGGCACCGCCTGCTGCACCGATGAAGGTGAGCACCACGCCAGCTCCCGGAAGATCCGCACCACCCGCCCTGTGGGGTGCCCGCTGTTCTAACTCCCCTAACGCTTTCAGCAAAGAAGCCGCCTCCGCCGGAAGCATGAACGAGGCCCGCACCACAGCTAATGTTTCAGCAGTCTCAGCAGCGCCAACATCGGTATTCCCACAGATCCGAAACACTCCCGGATGCGCCTTAGCATCGGCTTCGCTGGAGGGGGTGAGGGCGGTTAAAAAGGTGTCGTCGATAAGCACGGCGAAGCCCCGCGTGATGTGGAGTGCTATCTCCGCTGGGTCCCGAACATCAATGACTCCACGGCCAGTGACAGCGGCAAGGTGCATCGCTTCCGGGTGAAGGAGCGCATCGCCGACGGCGACGACGATGGGCGCTGTTTCATTTCGCATGACCCCACCATGAACCACTTTTTAGGCCTGCTCAAGGGGCGTTTTTGCAGGCTGTGGATAACCCCTATTTATGTAGATGCCTCATCAAAAAATTGTGGATAACCTCCACTCAACCAGCCTCATTGCACACTGAAGTGGACATTGACCCCATCAGCCGGGCAACGAGAAGCAAGCCGAACAAGCGGCACAAGGATTAAACGACAACACCCACCGTTCGAGCGGGAGTCCAGAGAATAGGGGACGGCCCGCGCTATCGGGGGGGGTGCGCGGGCCGTCGGGTAACCCGGTCACGGGGGGGTTGGACCGGGGCCGGCCACACTGTATATCGGGGCCGTGCGCTCACTATTGTTACACACGATTACAAGAATAGACAAGATTTTGATAGAAGTTTATCCAAACGTTATTCAAATCGCGGACGCTTCCCCCATAAACACGCTTTAAACTGCAAAAATGTTACTGGCGCAAAAGCGCGCTAAACTGTCAACATGTCGCCCACGACCACGGCTGCGTTCTTTGACTTAGACAAAACCATCATCGCCACGTCCTCCGCCTTCGCGTTCGGCCGTGGTTTTCTTGAAAGTGGCCTGATCACCCGACAAGAAGCTCTGGAGCTGTACTTAACCAAGGCTTCGTACATGTTTGTAGGCCAATCCAGCAACAAGATGGATGCTACGCGGGACCGTCTGGCGGAGATGGTCGAAGGCTGGGATATTGAGGAAATTTCCCAGATTGTCTCAGACACCATGGGCTCCGTAGTCACACCGGCTATTTATTCCGAGGCGCGTGAGCTCATTGATCACCACCGCGATATGGGGCATGACCTGGTTATTGTTTCGGCCTCGGCCCGAATTTTGGTGGAACCAATTGCACATGAGCTCGGCATTGACACAATCGTGGCCACCGAGGCCGAAGTTGTGGACGGCAAACTCACTGGCACCATTACGCGCTACCTCAAAGGCCAAGCCAAAGCTGATGCAATGCGTGAGCTGGCTGAGGAGCGCGGCTACAACTTGTCGGATTGTTATGCCTACTCGGATTCCGCAACCGATATTCCAATGCTGGAGGTTGTGGGCCACCCCGTTGCTGTGAATCCGGAACGCGGCCTGCGCAAGCATGCTGCGGAACAGGGGTGGGAAATCCTTAGTTTCAAGCAGCCGGAACCGCTTGTGCCCTCCCCTGGCGCCCGCGAGATCGGAATCGGCGCCGGCATTGCCGCCGGTGTCACCGCACTCGCCGCGGTGGGGGTATGGCTGGCTCAGCGCGGACGCGACGCTTCCTAATCCACCCGAACTTGCCCGCTTCGTGGCTGCTAGGATGAGGGACCTGTGCTTATTTCAAGCATCTTTCAGGCAATGTCACGGTACTTTCGGTACTTTGAAAGGTGCGTCCAACGCGAATTCACATGAATTCGTGCCGCCACCGCGGCCCACCGAAGGAAGGTTTTTACAACGTGAGCAACAAAGGCATGTACACCAGTGGCCCGACTAGCTTTAGCGCCAAGGTGGACTCGATTCCTCTGCGTGATACAGACGTGACCCAGCCGGGCGCGGACTCGCTGGGCACGTTGGTGTCCAATGCCACTGAGCAGGTGTCTAGCCTGGTTCGCAACGAAATTGAGCTGGCTAAGACTGAGGTTGTCGGCGAGGCGAAGAAGGCTGCTGTTGGAAGTGGCCTTCTCGTTGCAGCCGGTGTGATCGCGCTGTTTTCCTCCTACTTCTTTTTCTTCTTCCTGGCCAAGTTGATTGCTATGTGGACCAATGAGGCATGGGGCTTCGGCCTGGTCTTCCTGCTCATGCTCATTACTGCTGGGCTGCTGGCGCTGGTTGGTGTGAAGCGTTTCAAGGGCATGAAGAAGCCGGAGAAGACTATTGAGTCTGTTGGGGAGCTGAAGAATTTAGTTCCTGGTAAGGCACAGAAGAACCTGTCTAAGGACACTTCGGAGCTTTTCACCTCCCGTAGCACGGGTGAGCCTGCTTACGGTTCTAACTAGTCCTCTGTGAAGTAGACGCATTCACCACACGCGCTCGTGAGGTAATCACGGGCGCGTTCGTGGTATGTAAGGGGGTGCACTGCCATATGAAGGTGGGTCGGTTATTGCCCCGGCTGAAAACGCGGGTGCCGCGGCAGCCGGTATCGCCCAACACGATTGCCGTGGAGGGCCCTTTTGAGCACACGATGCTGCACACTCGGGGGATTCGTTTGCACGCTGCGGTGGCTGGCAACCCAGCTGACCCGTTGGTGTTGCTGATTCATGGCACTTTCGGGGCGTGGATGGATTTCCAGCATGTCATTGCGCCGCTAGCGGAGGCAGGTTTCCACGTTGCGGCGGTGGATATGCGTGGTTATGGCATGTCAGATAAGCCGCCGAGGCAAGCAGGCAGTGATGTGCTGTTGGCCCTCGGCGATATTGACGGGATGATCACTGCGCTTGGGCACGACACAGCTCATCTTGTTGGTCATGACACGGGTGGGGCGATGGCGTGGGTCTATGCCGCTGCCTATCCGCAGCGAGTGACTTCGTTGACTTCGGT
The DNA here is from genome assembly GCF_000759055.1 of Corynebacterium tuscaniense DNF00037. NCBI lineage: Bacteria > Bacillati > Actinomycetota > Actinomycetes > Mycobacteriales > Corynebacteriaceae > Corynebacterium > Corynebacterium tuscaniense. The sequence continues at coordinate 60,438 of NZ_JRNG01000011.1, forward strand.
TTCCGCCGCTCACCCGCATGATCTGCGTGCGCACATGGTTCGTCGGCCGTGGGAGCTCGCGTACATGACGGTGCGCGTGCTCGTGGGGGTGTTGCCACGTGGCGTCATTCGCGCTTGTCGGCGCTTCACTCCCACTATTTGGCGCCGCGAACTCACCGTCAACACCGCATCTTCATTCACCGGCACTCCTGAGTTTGAGGAGGCATTGGCGCTACGTATCCGTGCCGCCACGATTGGCAATGCGCTGCGTGGCATCGTGCGTAATTCGCGCCTGCTCACCCCGAAGCTCATCGCTTTGCCGTCCCCGCACGCGAAGTACACGTTGGACGGTCCGGTGCAGGCTCCGGTTCTGTTGCTGCACCCGCCCCAGAAAGTGTGGGACAGGATCATCGCGTATTCACTCCGTCGCGCGCCGCACGCTCAGCAGCTCAGCATTCCGGGGGCGAAGAATGTGCCTCACATTGAAAAACCCGGCGCGTTCGTGGCAGCACTCAGCTCATTCTTCGCGCACCTGTAACAGGTGCGCCGTCTAGCCCATGCAGTTTTGCGTATCGACGATCTCCGTTAGCCTTCCAATCTCCCCCACCACCGCGTTGACCTGCTCAAAGGTGAGAGCGTAGCCGGTGTTGCTGCCATCCACTGCGCTACCAAAAATCACGCCAACCACCTTGCCGTCCGGTGTGACCAGGGGGCCTCCGGAATTACCTTGACGTACCTGCCCGCGCAGGATGTATGCCTCTCTTTCGGTGCGACCATTGGCGTAGATATTTGGTCCGGAGATGGTGACCTTGTCGCGCACACGCGCTGGTGTGGCAGTAAACGGACCAGAGGCTGGGAAGCCCAGCAGCACTGCACCATCACCGCTGCGTGCCTGGTGTTTCGCTGAGTCCAAAGGCGCAATGCCGAGTGAGGGAACATGCAAAACAGCAAGGTCTACTTCGGGGTTATACAAAACAACGTCTGCTTCCTTTACGCCCAGGACGGTGTCCACCTCCACGGCGTTGGTGCCGGCAACCACGTGCGCGTTAGTAATGACGTAATCGGGGGCTGCGACGTAGCCGGAACCGGAAAGACGGCGGTGGCAGCTTTCCGCATCCCCTAGCACGTGGACCACGCTTGGGCGCAGAGCCTCAATCACAGCCGGATCAACATCGGCAGGATCAGGGTCCGCAACTTCTACCCCCTTGGCTTCGAAGGGGGAGACCATGGGTGGTAGGCCTGTGACGTCGATAAGCGCTGCGATCTGCTCCGGCACCTGCTTGCCCCACGTTGGCGCGGCGCTATCCATCGCACTGAGAATGCGCGATTCCCGCACTGCGGTACCCACGGGGCCACCGACATTTGCGGCGACCGGGAGAGAAACGAGCCAGATCACCATCGCAGCAACGATGGCTTGGAAGGCCGCACCGAGCCCTGAATCCCACCTTTGTGAAGACTTAGTGCGCATGCGATCCCGCAAAGTAGCGCCCACTGTGGCGCCCCCGATGTTGCCCACGCCGACGAAGAGCACCACTGTGGCCAGAACGAGCAAAACACGTATCCCGGGCACCTCCGACAGCCCGACGAGAGCAGACGCGACGCCAAGCCCCACGACAAGACCCGCAACGATGCCGAGCGCACCCAACGCTGCTGACAGCGCACCACTACGCCACCCGCTGATGAGCGCGGCGAGAAGCAAAACAACAACGAGTAAATCCACGAGGAGAAAACCAGAAACCATCTAGAAGCCGTGCCCTTCCCCATTACGGGATCTACCAAGAGCTTGACGCAAATCCACCGCGTCCTTGTGCTCCCACGGCTCTTCCCATCCCGCCTCACGGATCATCACTGAGATCAGCGAGGCCGTAAACCCCCACACCACGTAACCATCCAACCCAAAGGCGGGGCCTGACCAGCCCAGACGCGAGACGCGGAAGCGGTTGTCGGGGTTAATGAAGTGGGACAGGGGCACAAAGAAAACATCATCGTTTTCTGCCGGGCTCGCCGACCAGACCGGGCCGGGCTCCGGGGCGTAGGCTAACACCGGGTTTACCGGATTGCCCGACGGGCCCACCGCAATGGACTCCACCACCGCCAGGGGTGTCACTCCCGCCGGGTCCAGCCCGGTTTCCTCCCGCGCTTCACGCAGCGCCGCACCAACGGGGCCGTTATCCCCCGGATCGACGCGCCCACCAGGAAACGCCATCTGGCCGGAGTGGTTCCGCAACGTCGGCGTCCGGTGGGTGATCAGGAGTTGGGCGTCCTCCGGGAGTGTGAGCGCATCCGCCCTACCGGTAAAGCACATGAGCACCGCCGCATGCTTGGGTTTACGGGACGCAAAGCGCATGTGGCCCTGCATCTTGTGCACCAATTTCGCGCTCCCCGGCCGACCCAGAACATCTGTGAGCCCGCGCAACCACTGCGGCGAATGGTCAGAATTCAGCTGAACACCCATCACAGCACCCCCTCAACAGCAGCCGCGATTTCCTCAACACTGGCAAAGGGCTTAGCAAACATGCCAATGCGTTGCTCACCCCGGAACACCATCAGAATCGGCACAACTTGTGGCAGGTTCTGCTCCGCTGCAAACACACCAGAACTGTCCTGGTAGGACGGTAGATCCACACCGAGCTCATCCAACAGTGCCACACCAGCCGCAGCTTTCTGGTCCGCATGCACGCCGACAACAGTCAACTCCGGGTGCGCCCCCGCATACTCCTCCAGCAACGGCAATTCCTCCCGGCACGGCGCACACCACCATGCCCACAGACTCACCACCGTCACATCATTGGAGCCAGGTTTCTGCTCCGCTGCTTCATTGCCACCCAAGCACGGCAGCTCCACCCCGCCAATCGCACGCACGAGGCAATCCGGCCGTGAACCGAGCGCAACGTTATCGGCTTCTTCCGGCGCGACTGTCTGCTGGTTCGCCGTTGGAACCGTTGGGTCCGGGGCTGCGTTGGGCCCCGGGGCGACGCTGAAAAGCTTCATCGCACCGAGGATGACCAGCACCGTGGCAACGACGATAGCTCCCACGCCAAACAGGAGATTCCGCGTCATTGCCCCTCCCCTTCGCCGGAAGCCAAATCCAGGATGTGCTCACGTTCCGGACCAGTGACCAAAGCCGCAGCCTCATCCCACTCGATCGGGCCGGCACCGAAACTCGGGCACTCATACGCGATCGGGCACGCCCCGCACGCCGGTTTGCGCGCATGGCACACCCGCCGACCATGGAAAATGATGCGGTGAGAGAACATTGTCCACTCACTTTTCTCAATGATCGCGCCAATCGCATGCTCAATGGCCACCGGATCGTTTTCCTCAGTCAGCGCAAGCCGGTGCACAAGCCGCTGAAAATGCGTATCCACGGTCAACCCTGGATGATCAAAGGCATTGCCGCGCACAACATGCGCTGTTTTTCGCCCAACTCCAGGAAGTTTCACAAGGTCATCGAGGGCTTCAGGGACCTCGCCGCCATGCTTATCGACGAGCATCTCTCCCAACCCCTTCAAATGCCCCGCCTTCGCCCGATAAAACCCCACGGGGCGAATGATCTCCCCAATCTCATCCACATTCGCGGTGGCATAGGCTTCCGCCGTGGGATAGCGCCGGAACAGTTCAGGGGTGACTTGGTTGACGCGCACGTCTGTCGTCTGGGCACTTAACACCGTGGCCACGAGCAGTTCGAGGGGGGTAGTGAAGTCCAGCTCCGCATGCGCATCGGGATAGACCTGCGCCAGCATCCGGTTAATGCGCCGACCGCGGCGAGTGCGCCCCAGTTCCGTTTCTTTCCCTTTCGCTGCCGGATGGGTTCCCGGGCGCCGGGTCCGGCGCACAAAGTGCGGGGGTGGAGAAACGGCGTCAGACATGCCGTTAACTATAGCTGTGAGGTTGAGGCGGTAGCCCTGAGTCACCGATGAATAAGTCCGCCTTATTATGGGAGGCATGGTTACTTTTCTTGCGGCCCTCTTTGCGCCGCTGTTCCTTGCGCTCTTCATCGTGCTGATGGAGCGGCTTGAAACCGCAGTGGTGAACCCCCAAGACTAAATCCAGCTACCCTAACCTGTATCTACTTTTCCGGGGAAAAATTTTCAGGAAAGCCCCAGAAACACGCACGAAAGCACGTGTACACGATTCTGGACGTGCTACTCTAGTGATTATTGTGACTTGGGGCGCGAACTAGGTCATGGGTGACCAACTCCACAGCGCCCTGGAGTCGCTCACTTATGACCCAGTGCCAACGCAACCAAGGAGGAGAAGCGATGGAAAGTGTACAGGACACACTGGCGCGCGCCGGCATCTTCCAGGGCGTCGACCCTGATGCGGTAGTCAACCTCATCAGCGACATGCAAGCGGAAACATTCCCCCGCGGTACCACCATTTTTGATGAGGGTGAACCCGGGAACACCCTGTACATCATCGTCGACGGCAAAGTGAAGCTTGCCCGTCACGCACCTGATGGTCGCGAAAACCTTCTGTCCGTCATGGGCCCCTCTGACATGTTCGGCGAACTGTCCATCTTTGATCCCGGCCCACGCACGTCTTCCGCCGTGTGCGTAACCGAGGTAACCACCGCCACGATGGACTCGGAGATGCTCAAGAAGTGGATCGCTGACCACCCGGAGATCTCCCAACAGCTCCTCCGCGTACTGGCCCGTCGCCTGCGCCGCACCAATGCTTCGCTGGCAGACCTCATCTTCACCGACGTGCCAGGCCGCGTGGCCAAAACCCTACTTCAGCTGGCTAACCGCTTCGGCGTCCAAGAGGGTGGCGCGCTGCGCGTCAACCACGACCTCACCCAGGAAGAGATCGCCCAACTCGTTGGTGCGTCCCGCGAAACCGTGAACAAGGCCCTGGCCACCTTCGCCCAGCGCGGCTGGATCCGCCTCGAAGGCAAGTCCGTGGTCATCGTGGACACGGAACACCTCGCACGCCGCGCACGCTAGCGCTACACGGGCGACGCGCTCGGCCCGAGGGTCCTGCCCTCGGCTCCCGGAAACACGACAGCCACCCAGCAAAACCCAGGAAATGATACCGACTCTCCAGAGTTGGTATCACGAGCCTGGGGCAGCGGGTGGCTGAATTTCAGTTCGGGCGGGTGTGGCTTACTTCTTACCGTCAAGGTAACGCAGAGCCACGCGCGTGGACTGCTCAGCAGCACCGCGCAGAACCGGATCTACGTCGTCATACATGGCGTCCACCAATTCCGTGATGGACAGGTCATTTCCGTGTTCCTCACGGACCTTGCGGATCTGATCCAGGCGGTACTCGCGGCGGTCAATGTACTTGCGGGCAAACTCGGCCAGATTTTCCCCATCAGGACCGTGCCCCGGCAGCAGCGGGATACCCGCTCCATCCTCCTCAAGTTTGGACAAGGACTCAAGGTAATCACCCAAGTCACCGTCCGTCTCCGAGATCATAGTGGTGTGACGGCCAGCGATCGTGTCACCGGTGACAATGCCCTCGAGTACTGAATCTGGGCTGTTCGGATCACCGGAGTAAATGTAGAAACACACGCAGTCAGCCGTGTGACCTGGGGTGTGCACCACCTTGATCTGCGGGGTGACGCCGTCGACCTTGATGATCTCACCGTCTTCCAAAGGTTCTTCACCGTCGGAGCAGTATTGCTCATCAAAAGCACGAATTGGGGCTCCGGTGAGCTGGCGGAAGCGCGCGGCACCGTCCGCATGGTCATGGTGCCGGTGCGTCAGAAGGATGAGTGCAACCTTGTCGGCCTTAGACTGCACAACGTTAAGGTGCCCCTCGTCCTCCGGGCCGGGATCAATCACGATGGAGAACTCATCCTCCGGGGCGCGAATCACCCAAGTATTAGTACCCTCCAACGCGGCATAGCTGGGGTTCGGTGCCAAGACCACACCAGCGGAGGGAGTCACTGGACGCAGCTGGCTATAAGCAGGATGCTTCATGTACTCCACCCTACCGCTTCACCTATTGAAGCGACGAAGATCTGCGGCTAGCGCACCTCAACAACCAGTTCAACCTCAACCGGAGCATTCAAGGGAAGCGCAGCAACACCAACGGCGGAGCGAACATGAGCACCGCTTTCGCCGAAGATCTCCCCTATCAATTCGGAAGCACCGTTGATCACGGCTGGCTGCCCATAGAAGTCAGGGGCGGATGCCACATAGCCCACAACCTTGAGCACACGCACAACACGGTCCAGGCCAACCTCGGCATGAACAGCTGCCAGCGCGTTGAGCACGGCGGTGCGCGCAAAGCCATAAGCTTCTTCGTCAGTTACCTCCGCACCGACCTTGCCAGTTGCTGGCAGGGCACCATCGACGAACGGCAACTGGCCTGATGTCCATACCTGATTGTCTACTTTTGTGGCCGGCACATAGGCCGCAACAGGTGCAGCAACAGCAGGGAGAGTAAGGCCCAATTCCATGATACGTTCAAGCGCTCCCATGGTTTAGAGCTCCCGCTTCATGTAAGCAACCATGTTCTCCGGGTTCGGGCCAGGAGTAACAGTGACAAGCTCCCAACCTTCTTCACCCCACGTATCCAGGATCTGCTTGGTGGCATGAGACAACAGTGGCACAGTGACGTATTCCCATTTCTTCATGGCCACCACACTACCGGTGCGCTCCGCCCCATATCCGAATCGAACGGCTGATCCCATTGTTCACCGGAAATGTCACGCCCCTCCACTAACTTGACATTTGTCAGAACAAGGATCGGCCTGAGGAATGGCGAACATGAGCTATCAGTCGGGATACGCGGTAGTGGACTTGGAGACCACGGGGTTTTCCCACCGTGATCGAATCATTGAAATTGGAGTGGTGCTGCTGGACTCCCATCTTGTGTTTGAGAGCACTTGGGAGACCCTCATCCAGCCACTGCGCGACATCGCGAATTCGGAGATTCACCAGATCACAGCAACGGATGTGGTGGATGCGCCTACTTTCGCGGACGTCGCAAAGCACTTGGGCGCTGTTCTCAATGGACGCGCCCTAGTTGCGCACAATGCGTCCTTCGAGCAGCGTTTCCTTGCGCACGAGTTCGAACGAGCTGGCGTTGCAGCAGGCCTGCCTTATCAATGGATGGACACGATGCACCTGGCCAGCCATTATCTCGGGGTGAAGAAGTTAGCGGACGCCCTCAGCAGAACCGGAATCCACAATGATTTCCCCCACTCCGCCTTGGGCGATGCGCAGGCAACAGCCAAGCTTTTCACCTACTTCGCCACACAGCACGAAGCCCCCATCGCAGGTTTCCCAGCTGCGCTTTTCACTACTCCCCCAGCATCCCGGGTTAATCTCTGCCCGCGCGGCAGCGTAGGGGGTGAGGGCGCGTGGGTACAAAAGCTTTTTCAGGTGCTCCCGACGAGCGGGCACAAGAACGAGGAGCGTACCGCAGGCGTGATCGCGCTGGCGCAGACGCTGCTGGGCAAATAACTGGGGCGCCTACAGGCCGATGACCTCCCGGCCAGATTTGAGGTGCTCCGCCCAGTTGGTTACCTCAGGGTTCTTGCGCAGAACGGCGCGGCGCTGACGTTCGGTCAGACCACCCCACACGCCGAATTCAACCTTGTTGTCCAGCGCGTCAGCGCGGCATTCCAACAGCACAGGGCATCCGCGGCAGATGGCGGCAGCTTTGCGCTGCTCCGCGCCACGGACAAAGAGTGCGTCTGGGTCGCCCTGACGGCATACTGCCTGGGTAACCCATTCCCCACGCTCAAAGGTGTCCACCGAGTCATTCGGTTGCTGTTGCTGGCCGGGGTAACCAGTGGTAGAAGACGGCTTGGCCGGACGTACTAGCTTTGTCCGCTCCTTAAGAGGCGCGGTGGCAACTCCAAGAGTGCGGTTACTGATCGTCGTGGTCACAGCTATCTCCTTCGCAAACGTCTTAAAGACTCAAATAGTTTTCAATACGTAGAAATCTATGCGACGTTGTTTTGTAAGTCTAATCACGCGATTTTAAAACTGTCGATTAGATCACACGCACGGGGGTAGGTGAAGATTCCGCTTCACATACTCACGCCGTAGTGTATGAGGAGTGTCATCACTAGGTTCGCTAGGAAAAGTTTTCGTCGGTGCCGTGGCCGCGGGTCTCGTCACCGTGCTCGGCCTTGCCCCCGTTGTGGGGATCAGCGGTACTGCGGTCAACCGTGTGAATTCGACGATGCAATCCAACCTCGCGGAGCTCACAGACGGATCTGCCCCCGGGGTAACCACCATCACCGATAAGAACGGCGACCCGATGGCGTGGATTTTCACCCAGCGCCGCTACGAGGTCGCTCCGGATGAGATCAGCCAGGCTGCCAAGGATGCGCTCGTTGCTATTGAGGACAGGCGCTTCTACGAGCACGAGGGCGTGGATATGCAAGGCTTTGCACGCGCAATCGTGGCCAATGTCCTCGCAGGTGGGGTGGCTGAGGGTGCATCCACGATCAACCAGCAATACGTGAAAAATTACCTGCTGCTTGTCGCCGCTGAGAATCCGGAGGAGCAAAGCGCCGCCGTCGAACAGTCCCTCCCCCGCAAGCTGCGCGAAATGCGCATGGCCTCTGATTTGGACAAGAAGCTGCCTAAAGAAGAGATCCTGGCGCGCTACTTAAATTTAGTGTCTTTTGGCAACCACGCTTTTGGCATTGAGGCCGCCGCCCGTACCTACTTTGATACTTCGGCGGCTGAGCTGACGGTTCCGCAGGCAGCAATGCTGGTGGGCATGCTACAGTCCTCCGAGATGCTCAACCCGTACACCAACCCGGAGGGCGCCACGGAGCGCCGCAACACAGTACTGCAGGCCATGGTGGGCTCGGGCTACCTCGCCCAGGCGGAGGCTGACCGTTTCGCGGGGGAGCCACTGGGGGTTTTGGATCAGCCTGCACTCCTCCCCCGCGGCTGCATCGCCGCTGGTGATGCTGGTTTCCTGTGTGATTACGCACTGCGCTATCTGAGCAGCAAGGGCTTGCCCATGGAAGAACTCGAGCGGGGCGGCTACACCATCACCACCACTCTCGACCCGCAGGTCCAAGCCATCGCCCGTGAGGCCGCGGCCGGGGCAGTCAACCCCAGCCAGCAGGGTGTGGCCGAGGTGATTAATGTGGTTGAACCCGGTGAGGATTCTCGCCGGATCTTGGCTATGACCTCCTCCCGTGGCTACGGCCTCAACCAAGAAGTGGGTGAGACCGTCTTGCCTCAAACTTCCACCATGGTGGGCAATGGTGCTGGCTCGGTGTTCAAGATCTTCACCGCTGCCGCCGCATTGGAGAAGGGCTATAACCTTGAGTCTGAACTTGATGTTCCTACCCGTGCTGTGGTGTACGGCATGGGTGAAGGTGGCGCCCGGAACTGCCCAGCGGGTGCTTACTGTGTTGAAAACGCCGGCTCGTACGCCCCCAAGCTGACGTTGCGGGATGCGTTGGCGCAGTCGCCGAACACATCCTTTGTGGAGCTTATTGAGGACGTGGGCGTCGAAGAAACCGTGGACATGGCTGTGCGCCTTGGCTTGCGCTCCTATGAGGACGCCGGCACTTTCGATGGTGAGAGTTCCATCGCGGATTATTTCCGCCAACACAACCTGGGTTCTTTCACCCTTGGCCCCACCCCAGTGAATCCGCTGGAGCTGTCCAATGTGGGGGCAACGCTGGCGTCTAAGGGAATGTGGTGTGAGCCGAGCCCAGTGGAGAAGGTTGTGGACCGCCAAGGGGAAGAAGTGTTTATTGATCGCCCCCAGTGCCAGCAGGCGGTATCTGAAGACCTCGCCGCAGGTCTCGCTGGCGGCATGGCTGAGGACGCTGTTTCCGGCACAGCCAAGGATGCCGCCGGGGCAAATGGCTGGAGCGGGCCGGTGGCCGCGAAGACGGGTACGACAGAATCACACCAGTCATCCGCTTTCCTTGGCTTCAACAATGGATTCGCTGCTGCCACATACATCTATAACGACGGCACTCAAACCACCCCGCTGTGTACTGGCCCGGTACGCCAGTGCTCCAGCGGGACCTTGTTCGGTGGCCATGAGGCGGCTCATTCCTGGTTCGCCATGGCTACCCGCGCCGGCGTGCAAGATGCCGGTCTGCCTGCTCCGAGTGCCCTATTTGACCCCTCCGCACGCAAGGAATTGCTCAAGCGCGCCGTGGGTATGCACAAGGATGAGGCCCGCGCCATGCTGGAAGACGCTGGCTTCCGAGTCCGCGAAACCATGACCTCAGGCACAGGTAAACCCCGCGATGAAGTGGTGAATACCCGCTCTGTTTCGGACCCGGGACCGAACTCAACCATCACTCTGGTTCTGGCGGATGGCTCCCCCTCCCGCGAGGATTCCCGCCGCGACCGGACGGATGAGGAAGATGCCCCCACCTTCAACCGCGAGGAGTTTGAGCAGGAGTTGGACCGTTTCGCGGACAGCCTCGCAGACCTCTTCGGCTAAAGGTGCTTAGGCCAGGCGCTCCCGCACTGCCGTAGACAGGCGCTTTCCGTCCGCGCGGCCAGCTGCCTTCTCCGTAGCCAGCTTCATCACCTGCCCCATCTCCTTCATGGAGGTGGCGCCGGTTTCGGCCACGGCAGCGTCGATAAGCTGAGCAACCTCTTCATCGCTGAGCTGTTCTGGCTGGTAATCCTCGAGCACGGCGACCTCGGAGAGCTCCGTCTCCGCAAGATCCTCGCGGTTGTTTTGCGTGTAGATCTCAGCGGATTCGCGGCGCTTCTTAATTTCACGCGCGATGATCTTCAGCACCTCATCATCCGTGAGCTCGTGCTTCGTGCCTTCCGTCTCCTCAGTCTGAATCGCCGCGAGCAGCATACGAATCGCACCAACGCGGGTCTTATCCTTCGCTTTCATTGCTTCTTTGAGGTCGGCGGAGATCTTCAATTTCAGTTCACTCATGGTCCCGAGAGTAGTCTTGGGCGAATGAGGAAGCGACTGGCACAAGTAGCCCGCGTGGGCGCAGGACTCGCAGGTCTCGGCGCGGTGGTATTCGCGTTCGGCGTGAGTGAACTAACAAAATTCCAGCTCAAAACGTACGAGCTACCCATTCTTCCGCCCGGCACGTTGCCGCGCAATCCGCTTATCGACGCCTCACAGCCCCCCGCCTTCACCCTCCTCCACCTCTCCGACCTCCACATGATCCCGGGGCAAAAAACCAAGGTGGAGTGGGTCAGCGCCCTCGATGCGCTGAACCCGGATCTGGTGGTGAACACCGGTGACAACCTGTCCGATGAGCGCGCCGTCCCCGACGTACTCAATGCCCTTGGCCCACTCCTAGACCGCCCCGGCGTCTTCGTCTTTGGCACCAATGACTACTGGGCCCCACGCATGGTCAATCCTTTGCAGTACCTGCTGGACCAAAAGCGTGAACCCTCCTATGTGGATCTGCCGTGGAAGGGGATGCGCGCCGCCTTCATCGAACACGGCTGGCAAGACGCCACCCACGCCCGCTTAGAGTTCAAGGCCGGTGGCCTAAAACTTGCCGTCACCGGCACCGATGACGCCCACCACGACTTCGACGACTACGACTCCGTCGCCGGTGCCCCCAACCCTGCCGCTGATCTAGCCATCGGCGTCACCCACGCCCCCTACCGCCGTGTCCTCGACCGCTTTGAGGCCGATGGCTACGACCTGACCCTCGCCGGCCACACCCACGGCGGACAAATCTGCCTGCCCGGCGGCCACGCCCTAGTCACCAACGCGGACATTGACCGGGGGCGTGCCTCGGGCCTCCACCGCTACGGCACAATGTGGCTGGAAGTATCCAACGGCCTAGGTACCTCCAAGTTCGCCCCAGTGCGACTGTTTTGTCGCCCATCCGCCAGCCTCATCCGGATCACCGAACGCCCGGAATAGCTTTTCCTCAACCGCCCCAAAACATTCCAAGCTGGCGTTTTGGCAGTATCCCCACCGTGGACTAGAGTATCCCGAGTACCACACCACGGCCCCGGCCGTGGTTCTGATACACCGGGATATGGCGCAGCTTGGTAGCGCGCTTCGTTCGGGACGAAGAGGTCGCAGGTTCAAATCCTGTTATCCCGACCACTCAAGCCCCCTCGTTGAGGGGGCTTACTTCTTCCTTGTCCGTCTGGGGGTTAAGGGTCAAGAACAATGAAGGGCACCGCTGGGAGTAGCGGCGCCCTTCATCTGCCCCTGTCCCTGAAAGGAAACAGCTGTCAGTTCGTCTCATGCTACGAACTGACACACTCTTTTTACCATCCCTCCGGCCAATTAGTCACACTTCCCGCCTTTTCTGGGATTCGCCACAATCTCCTTAGGTAGTGAAAAGTTTCATTGGCGGCCTAAGCGTGAGCGCCACGAGTGGTTGCCCTTGGGTGAGGGTGATTCGCGTTGGTCTTTCACCTGGTTTTCTGCGTCATACCCGTAGTCATCCACGTAGTCATCCGCATCATCCTCGGGGTAATCATCGGAGTAGTCATCGTAGAACTCCTCATAGTCCCCGCCAAGGCTTCCGCCCACCGCGCGTGTGGTCATGGCCACGGCGGCGGCACCCAACAGGGCGAGGAAGGCACTCATTACCAGGCCAGACCACATGGCGATGGCGGAGCCTTGGTTGCCAGCGGAGGAGATAGCCGCCGTTGACCAGTGCATGGGCAGTGCGGAGGAGATGGTGCGCCACGGCAAGCCAACGTTGCCGGTAGCGGCGGTGGACCACACCCAGCCGACGATGGCCATCTGCAGGAGACCAAAGATACCGGCAACGGCGGTGCCGCCGGTGCGGCCGAAGGAGGAGCGAACGATCCAGGTGAAGCCGGCGGAGGCGAGGGTAACAAGTGCGAGAGCAAGACCGCTGACGGCCAGGGCAAGAACGCTGAGGTTCGTCCCCAGAATGCCCACGAGAATGAGACCAGCGGCGGTAATGAACGCTGTGCCCACACCGAGGGTGAGCCAGCGGTTTCGGCCACGCACGGCGTAGGCGGCCAGGGCGAGTGCTACACCAGCGACGACGGCCAGTGCGCTCACCAGCATCGCGGCCAGTGGGGCGAGTGCGGAAGTCGGACCGTCGGTGTCGGCGCCATCACCGTTGGTTACTGGCGCGGGTGCCGGCATGGCGCGCTGCACGTCGCCGATGCGGTCCTGGGTGGTGTTGGCCATGTCGTCGATCTTGCTCACGCCGTCTACGAGTTCATCGATTCCGCCGGTGGCGTCGCCGACCTTGTTGTTCATCTCGTTCAAGCCATTGGCCAAGTCGCGGGCACCGTTGGTGACTGAGTAGATACCGTCGTGGTAGGCGTAGCCAGGCACGGAGAGCTGGTTGGCCAGTTCCCGGGAGCCGCTTTTGAGCTCGTCGAGCTGTTTGTGCATGTCTTGGGGAATTTCAGCGATTTCCACTTGGCCCCGCAGGCCCTCAAGCTGGTCGCGCAGGTCCATCACGTCTGGGTCGCGGGAGTTTTTGGTGCTGCGCAGGGTGCTGTCAATCGCGGAGAGAACCTGGCCGCGGACGGCATCAAACCCGACTACTTGGTCAACCGCGCCGCCGACGGAATCCGCCAGGCGGGTGGCACCATCCGCAAGCGCCCCGGTGCCGTTTTGTAGTTCAGTCATACCCTTGGACAATTGGTCCGCACCATCACGGGCGGCTTGGATGCCGTCGACGAGTTCACCGGAGCCGTCCTTGAGCTGCTCGGTACCATCGACGAGTTTCTGCGTTCCCTGAACAAGGAAGCTGGCCTGCGCCGCCGCATCACCTGCCGCGCGGCGCGCACCCACGAGCTGGTCCGGCCCGGCGTAGGCGGCGGGGGCACCCGTGGTTTGTTCAGAATTAGGGCTTGTCCACGTGGCGGCGGGGTTCATGGGAGAAATTGCCGCAACGACGAATACTACAAACGCAAGGACTACGTTCCACTTCATAGCGCAAAATGTAACGAATGTGACGGTTGCTTCTGGTGTGACACGCTGTTAGGAGGGGCGTCGATAAGCAAAAAGCAACTGAGCCGTCCACCGGCGCACCTGATACGTTGGATGACATCCCATGGGTGGGCTTACCCGCGCACCCGTAACCAGAAATACCCCGTGCCTATGGCTCTTCTTATTGTTCTAGGGATCGTTGCTGCGTCTGTGGTTGCGTCCCCGGTGCTGGTGCGCGCGGTGGATCGCAGGGCTGGTTGGGTCCTGGGTCCCGTCATGCTCATCGCCGCCGGACTTCTCACGCGCGCTCTTAACGGCGCTGGTCCCCTCGTGTTTGAAACAACGTGGGCTGAAGATTTACTCGGCCCCGGAACCACCGTGGATATTGCGTTGCGCGCTGATGGGCTCAGTGCTTTCTTCGCGCTGCTCGCCTTGTGCATCGGTGGCATCGTGCTCATTTATTCGGCGGCGTACCTGCCCAAAAATGACGGCAATACGAGCTTTTACACCATCATGACGGCCTTCACACTGTCGGTGCTACTGCTCGTGCTTGCAGACGATGTGGTGCTCCTCTTCATCGGCTGGGAGCTTGTGTCCATCGCGTCCTTCCTGCTCATCGCCCGGTCAGGCTCATCGGGCGAGGCCGGTTCTTTCCGCACTCTTGCGCTGACCTTCTTTGGCGGTCTGACGCTGCTAGCGGGGTTGGCTATTGCCGCGGTGACCACGGGCACGACCCGCTTGAGCGAGATCCTCGCTGCGGATGTGTGGCAGCAAGACAGCAAGATCGTCACCGGCGTGGCAGTGCTCATTGCCATCTCCGGCTTCACCAAAGCCGCCCAGTTCCCTTTCCACTTCTGGCTGCCGGAGGCGATGGCGGCCGCTACGCCGGTGTCCGCGTTCCTGCACGCCGCCGCGGTGGTCAAGGCAGGTATCTACCTACTGTTGCGTTTCTCCACCATCTTTGCCGGCAACACCACCTGGAATGTCCTGCTGGTCACGGTGGGTCTGGGCACGGCACTCATGTCCGCGATCTTCGCCATCACGAAGACGGACCTGAAGCACCTCACCGCCTACTCCACGGTGTCTCACCTGGGCTGGATCGTCGCAGCTGTCGGCGTGGGCACCCCGTTCGCGCTTGCCGCAGCACTCGTGCACACGCTCGCGCACGCGCTGTTTAAGTCCTCCCTGTTCATGCTCATCGGCGTGATTGACCATGAGGCCGGCTCGCGCGACATCCGCCGCCTGGGTCGCATGTGGGACAAGATGCCGTTCACGTTCGGCTCCCTCGTCATCGCTGCCGCATCGATGGCCGCAATCCCGCCACTGTTCGGCTTCGTGTCCAAGGAATCCATCCTGGATGCGTTCCATTCCACCGCGTACGGCCCGCTGCTGCTCGCACTCGGTGGTCTCGCCGCGCTGTGCACCTTCGTGTACTCCGCCAAGATCGTCTTCGGCGCATTCATCGACGGCCCACGTGACATGTCCGATGTCCACGAAGCACCAACGTCCCTGTGGCTTCCGGCCGCGCTTCCCGGCTTGTTGTCGGTGCCTGCGGTTTTTGCACTTTCGCTTATCGACGGCCCTGTGACCCGCGCCGTTTCCTCCATCGCCCCCGCCGCCGGCTTTGAGTCCCACTTGGCTCTGTGGCACGGCGTGACCTGGCCGTTCATCGTGTCCATGGTGGTTCTTGTGGCGGGCATCGTGTTCCTCTTCGTGCGCAAACCGGTCTTTGCCGCACTGGAGAACAAGCAGCTCCTGCCGTTTACCGGCAATGATGTCCTGCATGGTGTGGTGAAAGGCTCCGAACGCATCGGGCGCGCAGCCGGCGCCATGGCAAATAGCTTCAACCCGTCCCGCCACCTCGTCTGGCTTGTGGCCGTCATCGTGACCATGGGTGCTGTGACCGCCCTGTTCACCACGGGTGTTGATGGTGTGGTCCCGGCCCCGCGAACGGACGGCCTGGATAACTACTGGGATCTCATCCCACTGACCATCATCGGCGTGTCTGTCTTTGGTCTGGTGACCACGAAGAAGCGCATGACCGCAGCCGTCTTGTTGGGCACCGCCGGCGTAGGCATGAGTTTGCAGATGCTGTTGCTCGGTGCGCCTGACGTGGCACTGACACAGTTCACGGTGGAGGCGCTAACCATCGTGGTGATCATGATGGTGCTGCGCTACCAGCCCCGCCTTTTCTCCGAAACCCCGCAGAAGCGAAAGGCGTTGTCCATGCTCTTCGCCGCTGTCGCTGGCGTTGTTGCGTTCCTTGGCGTGTATGGGCTCACGGGACGTCGGGAACGCTCTGACCTGGCCATGTGGTACCTGTCGGAGGGTGGCAAGCTCACGGGTGCGGACAATATCGTGGCCGTGATCATCGTTGAGTTCCGTGGTTTTGATACCTTGGGCGAGCTTTCCGTCCTGGGCATGGCTGCCGTGGTCATCGCCGCGGTCACCGCCTCGGTGCCACGCCATGACTTCCAGGACGGCACCCGGCCAGCACCTTTTGGCCAATCACGTTTGAACACGCTGCCACTGCGAAAAGTGGCCAAGCTGGTTACCCCAATCCTCATCGTGTTGTCCGTGCTCATCTTCTTCCGCGGTCACACTGCCCCGGGTGGTGGCTTCATCGCCGCACTTGTCCTGGCAACCGCCTTTGTGCTCAGCTACCTGTCCCAAAGCTCTGACCGCAATGCGGTGGGCCCCAAAACGCCGATCTACCTCACCGGCATTGGCATCATCGTGGCCATTTCTTCCGGCTTCCTCGGTTTCATCGAGGGCGGCTTCATGTACGCCATCCACGGTGAAATTGCCGGGGAGCACATGACCACCTCGCTGATCTTTGACGCCGGCATTTACCTTGCCGTCCTTGGCATGCTCACCATGGCCATTAACGGCATGGGTGGCTACCTGCGCCCCGGCGCGGACCGCGAACAGTTGGACTACCACCGCGACGGGCCCAACCCTCTGCCGGATGTGCCCGAGATTTCCACACCGGATGGGGCCGCGAAGGCCCACCCGAAGCCCATCAACCCGGCCGCGAAACCACTGGACTTGGCCAGCGCCATCGCGGCAGGATCGCGGAAAACCCCGAAGGGAGGAGCGAAATGATTTACGCAGTCACAGTTGGAATCCTCGTCGCCGGGGCGGTGTACTTGATCATGCAGCGTGGCATGGTGCGCATCATCTTCGGCATGTCTTTGCTTGGGCACGCCAGTAACTTGACGCTCCTGGCGGCCGGCAATGGTGCCTGGCGTGGGGAGGCTTTCCCCTCCCAGACCCCCATGGAACACATGTCGGACCCGCTGCCACAAGCCTTCGTGCTCACCGCGATTGTCATCGCCATGGCCACCACGACAATCCTGCTCCTGCTTGCCGCCCTGGGACGTGATGATGACACGATTGCGAACATCCTTGACGCAGACCAGGCCGCCAAGCTCGACCCGGACGCCCTCACCACCACCGGCCGCACGGCCCACAAGGGGGTGCGCGGCTAATGGCACCTGACGCGTTACTTCCTGTCTTCGTTGCACTGCCACTCATCGTTGCGGCAGTCACGGCGCTCTCACCCTGGCGCCTGCTTAACGACGCACTGTCCCTCCTCATCCCCACCATCAACCTCGCCGGTGGCATCTGGCTGTACTTCTACACCGCGCAGCACGGCACCATCGGCCACATCATTGGCCTCTACCAAGGAGGGGCGGGCATCGCCTTTGCCGGGGACCAATTCTCCGCCATCATGCTCATCACCACCATGCTGGTGGCTTTGATCTCCAACTGGTTCGCCATCGTCTCCGGTGAAATGAATGCGCGCTACTACACACCACTGACGCTGGTGCTCATCACCGGTGTTTCCGGAGCGCTGCTCACGGCGGATCTGTTCAACTTCTTCGTCATGATCGAGGTCATGCTGCTGCCCTCCTACGGCCTCATCGCCATGTCGGGCACCCGCCACCGCCTCCAATCCGCGCGCCTCTTTGTGCTGGTGAACCTCGCCGCGTCGACCTTCTTGGTCATGGGTGTCGGCTACGTTTACGCCGTCACCGGAGCTGTCAACATTGGTGCCCTCCAAGGCGCGGCCGCCGGCAACGGCCCCGTTACCGTCGCCATGTCCATCGTGGTTGCCGCCATCTGCGCGAAGGCCGCTGTGTTCCCGCTGCATACGTGGTTGCCGCGCACGTATACGTCGACAAGCGCTGCAGTGATGGGTCTGTTCTCAGGTCTGCACACAAAGGTCGCGGTGTACATGCTCTTCCGCATCTGGGTGGTCATTTTTGACATGGATGCGCGCTGGAACTGGCTCATCATCGGTGTGATGATCGTGTCCATGCTCATCGGCGCCTTCGCTGGTCTCGCGGAATCCACCATCCGCCAGGTACTCGGCTACCAGATGATCAACGGCATGCCGTTCATCCTCATCATGCTGGCATTCACGCAGGAAAACGCACGGTACGCACTCGCCGCCGGTCTCATGTACACCCTGCACCACATGATCACCATTGGCGCACTGACACTGAACTCCGGCGCAATCGAAGAAACCTACGGCACCGGCACACTATCCAAACTTTCCGGACTCGCCCGGCGCGACCCCATCACCGCCACGGTCTTCGCCGCCGGCGCATTCTCCGTCATCGGCTTCCCCCCATTTTCCGGCCTGTGGGGAAAACTCTCCCTCGTCTTCGCCGCCGCACGCCCCGGTGACCTCGCCTCCTGGGTGGTCATCGCCGCGATCATCGTCGCCTCCTTCGGCGCGATGCTGGCCATGTTCCGGGTCTGGCGCGAAGTGTTCTGGGGTCGCCCCATGGACCGGTTCCCGGAAAACTTGAGGGTGAGGGGGGCGCTTGTGGCACCGTCGATAAGCCTTATGCTCATCTCGCTCGGCATGTTCATCGCCGCCGGCCCACTGTGGGGCGCAACAACAGCCTCCATCGACGCGCTTCTCGACGTCCCCTCCTACACCTCCGCCGTCCTCGGCACCGCCCCCATCGGTGTGCCCGACACCGCAACCCTGCAAGGAGGCCACTAATGAACACCATCCTCCACGGCATCCGCTACTTCGCCTGGATAGTCAAAGAAATCATGGTCGCTGGATTCTCCACCGCACTCGCGGCATTCCGCGCGGACTCCGGCCTCCAACCCATCGTCATCTACTACCCCCTACGTGTGGACCGCGAATGGGAACTCTTCTGGTTCTCCACCTCCGTCACCGCCACCCCATCCACCTTGGCCATGGGCTTCCGCGACACCGGCGCTGGCAAACCACGCATCATGCTTGTCCAAGCCGCCTTCGGCTCCAACCCCGAAGACGTCATCGCTGGGCTTGCCGATATGGAAGAACACGTTGCCCCCCGCGTCAAAGACACCCCCATCGACCCCACTCAGGTCCTCTGGGAGTCCTACGAAGACCTGCGCGACGCTGCTAACCCCGACGCCGCCGACCCAGTCGATGCCGCTGACCAAGCCCGACGCGCGCGGCGTGCCCGGCGTTCTCGGCGTAGTGGGCTGGCTCAGAATGGAAGGAAGTGACCTGCACCATGTTTGAAACAATCCTCATCGGTGCCATCGTGATCATGGTGGCGTGCGTGATCATCGGGCTGGTAGCCATCCTGCGCGATAAAGACGAACTCAGCCGCGCCGTGCTGGCGGACTACATCTTCTACGGCGCGGTCTGCCTCTACTTCGTGTGGACCATCTTCAACGACACCTTCATCGGCTACGAAATAGCCATCCTCGCCGCACTCGTCTGCGGCGCGATCCCAACCTTGTCCATGTCCCGCATCATCTCGAGGGGGCGCCGCTAATGGCTCTCTGGCAGTTCATCGTCTTGTTCTTCGTGGCCATCGCCGTGTTCATGACCGTGGCCACCCTCATCCTCCAGCTCCGCGCCCCCAACGCACTGACCCGCGTGAACCTCATGGGTCCCCTGGTGTGCGTCGCCTTCCCAGCGCTGATCCTGGCCAAACTTACCGCCGACTGGGCCACCGACGGTTTCAACGCTGCGGACACCATCCGCGCTGGTATCGCCATTCTGGGCGTATGGATTGTCGGCTCCGTCGGCTCCTTTATCATGGGCCGCTCCATCCACGGCGTGACCGTAGTGGACCCCCGCTCCGCTGGCTAAGGTCAGGCACGAGGGCGCCCGACCAGCGCCCCGCCCCAAAGCTAAAACCCGCTTTCAAGACCCAGCTTATCGACGATTTTTGGCCAATAAGCGGGTTCTAGAAAGCGGGTTCTGTGTTAGGAAAGGGCCCCCGGGGGCGGGACCCTAAAGGGTCCTAGCCCTGCGCTGCGCGCTTCTGCGCCAGCACCTCACGCAGCTTGGTCTCCAGGTCAGCGTCCACGTTGCCCCAGTAAGCGAAGGTGCGCTCCTCAACGTCCTTGTCCTTGATGGGCAGCATCTTATTGGTCACGTTGTTGATGAAGCGCTCGCGAGCAGCATCATCGAAAACCTCGCGGTAGAGGGTGCCTGCCTGGCCGAAGTCATCATCCTCCGCGTGCTTGACGTAGGCGGCGCGAACCAGGTCCGTGCCGTGCGGATCCGGGTTGACGTAGAGGTCCTCAGCCTGACCATACGTGGTGTGGTTGGAGGAGGAATCCTCACCGTTGTCCAAGTAACCCGCTCCCTTATCCGTGCGATTCGGGGAGTAGTTCGGCTCGCCTTCATTGTTGAAGAAGTACGCCATCGGGCCACGCTCAGAGTAGGTGTTCACCGGAACGATCGGCTGGTTGACCGGAAGGTCCTTGTAGTTCGGCCCGATGCGGTAGCGGTGCTGGTCAGCGTAGGCGAAGACACGGCCCTGCAGCATGCGGTCCGGAGACAAACCAACACCCGGGACGAGGTTGGCTGGGTCAAGAGCCAGCTGCTCAATCTGAGCGTGGTAGTTCTTCGGGTTGCGGTTGAGGACGAAGTAGCCAACGTCGACAAGCGGGTAGTCCTTCTGCGACCAAGTCTTAGTCAGGTCGAACGGATTGAAACGGTAATTCTCCGCATCCTCGAACGGCATGATCTGAACCTTGACATCCCAGATCGGGTAGTCGCCGCGCTCAATGGCCTCGTAGAGGTCCTGGCGGTGGTAGTCAGCATTCTCACCAGCGACCTTAGCTGCCTCTTCGTCCGTGAAGCACTCCCAGCCCTGACGGGTCTTGAAGTGGTACTTAATCCACACTGCATCACCTTCAGCGTTGACCCACTGGAAAGTGTGGGAACCGAAACCGTCCTGGTGGCGGGAAGTCTTCGGGGTGCCACGGTCACCGAGAAGGTAGGTCACCTGGTGTGCGGTTTCCGGGGTGCGGGACCAGAAATCCCACTGCATTTCATCACTACGCAGACCGGATGCGGGATCGCGTTTCTGAGAGTGGATGAAGTCCGGGAACTTCACTGCGTCGCGAAGGAAGAACGTCGGGGTGTTGTTACCCACAATGTCGTAGTTGCCGTCCTCGGTCCAGAAACGCAAGGCGAATCCGTGGACGTCGCGCCAAGTGTCCGGGGAACCTGCCTCACCAGCAACGGTGGAAAAACGAGCCGCCATCGGGGTGACGGTGCCCGGCTGGAACAGCTTGGCCTTGGTGTACTTAGACACGTCCTCAGTAATGTGCAGCTCACCAAAAGCACCGTGGCCCTTGGCATGCGGAATGCGCTCGGGGACATTCTCACGGTTGAAGTGAGCAAGCTTTTCTACCAGATGGATGTCATCCAACAGGTTCGGCCCCTGCGGACCGGCGGTGATGGAGATATTTTCCGATGCGACGGGCTGGCCACCCAAGCGAGTGGTTTTGCCGTCACCGGCAGGGCGTTCACCCTTCTTCACAATGTCATCTACAGGTTTGTTGTCAGCCATTCGATGGGCCTCCTCGTTTGATCCAGGTTTCTTCACTGATGTGTCCGACACTACGCACGCTAACTGTGACCTTCAACCAATTTCGGCCGAAATCATTCCTTTGGCTGAGCCATCCAAAAGCCCCCCTATCATCTGGTCACATGCTTCACAGCGGAGAAATGTCGTTTTTCAGCAAGCGGTGGGATCAGGCTCGGATTCGAAGAGTGGGTCTTCCATATTCTTCGGAGGCCACTTTGCACTTCTTAATGCTCTCCTTCAGGAGACTTACGGCCGAAAAGTTGGCCCGCTAAACGACGATTCAATCCCCCATCCCCCCATAACCACGGCAACGACAGGCGGGACCAAGTAAACATCTTCTGTGCTGCCCCAATAGTGTTCTCCGGAGTCAGAAATAGCAGTTGCTGATATGGCACAATGCCGAATTGAATGATGTAGTGCCCTTGGTGTCGGAGCGCCCACACCCTGGTTGTCTGTTTTTGGCTGCCGGGGCTTTGGTGTTCGTAGGTTGGTGAGGTTATCCGGTTTGGCTATTGCCTCGAACGCCGATCAGCGAGCTGCGGTTTTGCGTAGCGTTCACCGTCATCGTCAAACCAGCTGTTTTTAGGCATGGCGAAAGACCAGCTATCGCTGGCTTTCGACATGGGGAGTGTCGTTTATCTGCCGTAAA